>NZ_CAKZYF010000032.1 GCF_937884665.1 uncultured Allomuricauda sp.
GTACAAAGTGCTCTTTGTCTGCACCTTCCTCGTTGATGAAACCAAAACCTTTGGTGTCGTTGAAGAACTTTACTGTTCCTTTACTCATTATACGTATTTAAATATTAAGGTGCAAAGGTGGGGCTAATTATTGGATATTCAGTGATTTATTTCAAGTCTCTAAAAAAACTAACCATTCCACTCACATTACCCTCCCCTCCTATCCTCCTTCGCTTAAACTTCGGCAGACAAGCTCCTCGGGTCGTGTAAAAAGTGTTCCATTACCTTTTTTGAAGGAGATTTTTAGAAGAAATTTTTCAGGAAGTGTGGTATAAACTTGGCCATCGCACCAGCTCGCTCCTACTTCAAAAGGTCTACCAGACCTTTCTCATTAAGCCGTACCAAAGCTCAAGTTATCCCGAAACAAGTTCGGGACAGGAGCCACGCGGTACATTATATAAAATTGTTTAGGAAGCAGTTTTTCATTTCTATTTCCTTACTCCTTACGGTAGCACTTTAAAGAAGGAGTTTACCAATCAAACACTTCCACGAATAGGTCATTTTTGGTGTCCCCACGTTTAATGGATGATCTTTTGAAAAAACTTGATATGACCACCAATTTTCCATCTTGGTTTTCATAAACGAACTGTGGGTAACCAACCGTATTAAAAGTTGTTAGCTGGCCATTACTCCAATTTAATATATTTAATTCCCGATCGAACACTTCACGAAAGCCCAAAGAATCATCCCCATTGTAATTGGTACCCAACACATATGCACCGTCAGTACTCAAGGAACTGGTATATACCGGCATACTGTAAGAGCTAATAAACCCATAGTTAACAGCTGAGTAAATTCTCGAGTTTACAATATCCAATAGAATATTACTGACCCCATTGTATTCAGTCGATCGCAGTAGACGTGGGGTAAGAGGGGTATTAAAGGTAAAATTCACTTCTTGTGCGTTCGTTATCTCCCCATTTGGCCCTATATCAAATAGAAAACTTCTGGTATCATTCTTTATTCCTGCCAGAATTTGATTTTCTCCGGTTCTAATGAGTTCCTCCATGCGTTTAAATTTCGTACTAGGTTCGGGATCTAGTACATCGATGGTTTGTACATCCCTGCCAAACCGACGGACCGTCCGTAATTCATCTCCATCGTCTGCAATCACCCAAATATCATCTTTCAAATACAATAAATCCTCAAAGGAAATAGGTTCATCAGCGATATCCCTCAATCGATATTTGTATTCAAGTGTTTGAGCATCAAAAACATGCATTTCCCATCCTACTTGCATAAAGATTTCTTTACCTTCAGTACTATCAAATATTCTCATCCGCTCCTCAGAGCTAGTATTAAGGTCAAACGAAGATTCTGCAACAACTTCTTTGGCAACCACATCGTACTTTTTAATTTTTTTGAAAGTGTCTTCCACATTTTCCCCCCACAGGTAGACATACCTGCCATCCGTTGGGTCGTTGCCAATTAAAAGGACTGACATCATATCCACCATCTCTTCTGGGGTAAAAGTGACTTCAACGCTGGGATTTGTAAAATCTTCCCCAATATCCAAGGAACTTCTTTCTCCGAATATGTTATATACACGAATATTAAAAAAAGGATCTTCTACGGATGGAGGCGTTTGAAGGGTCAAGGTGCTCGTTTCCTGGTCTTCAATGGTCGCCACAAGAATCTCTTCTGGAGAATTGTCATAATAGGCCCGTTTGGAGACCGTAATTTCATATCTTGAGAAATATGGACTACTGTAGGGCTGCCAATTAAGTTTGATTGATCCATTCGAGACCTCCGGAGTGAGCATTTCCGTTTTAAAAACATCAATGTCCCTAGTATTGATTGAAATTAGATCACTTTCAGCCAATTGGCCCGTATTAGTTTGTAACCGGAAAAAGTAGCAAAGCTCCTCTGCAGGGTCCGGATCAAGATCTACAAACTCTGTTTGCGACAAATCGGTAATAGTAGCTATTTGTATCGCATCTGTCTTATTACAATTGCTTGAAGCCCTATATATCTCGTATTGCTTGAAGTCATCCCCCACATATTCAGACCTCGTTAAGGCTATTATTTGGTCATCTTGAAACTTAAAGAAGTCTTTTTCAAATGTTTCCGAGTAGATATCCCAGTCCTGAGGCGAATAGATTCGACTGTATAATTTGACATCCTCCTCATTTCCGTCCCCGTCAACATCCAAACGTGTCTCAAAATTGAAATTGGTGGCATCCAATTTTAGAATACGGATTTCGGCCTCCCCTCCTATTTCATCAAAAAGGGTAATCGTACTGCCGTTTAAGGTAAAATTCAGTCGGTTGATTTCAGGGACGCATGAACTGCTTGGGTGTAAATACTCAATATATTCCCCGTTTTCAAGATATCGAAAGTAGTCCCTACCGCACGTCCCTTCTTCTGGTACATCCACACGATTGCCATTGCCCTCCACTTCATAAATGGCCCATGTTTTACCATAAAAGACCTGTTCTAAATCCACAGAGTTTTCTGCATCAACGAATGGCGAATCATCTTTTGCACAACCCAATATCATGACAAAAAATAAGAGCAAATAAAAATGATTATTATTCATTCTGAAAAAAGTAACGATGGTTCTTATAAAATTTTATGAGCATAAATAAACACTATTTTCTTACAACTACTACATTGAATGGTTATTTTTCAATTTATTTCGATTAGATGCCATTCCACACACATTCCACTCCCCTCCTATCCTCCTTCGGTTAAACTTCGGCGGACAAGCTCATCGGGTCGTGTAAAAAGTGTTCCATTATCTTTTTTAAAGAAGCTTTTAGAAGAACTTTTCAAGGAATCTTGGTGAAGCAGCCTTTGCTTTTCCAACGCAAAGAAACATAAGATTATCCATTATCTTGCGATAATACAGCATACGACCTTCATTGAAATCCCCAGTATCATCGGTTTTCTTGCGGAACCCGTAGGCATCTAACACTCTTAAACCTTTTTCACTACTCATCCTTTAATTAAACATTAGAGACCTTGATTTTTTCTGGAAGCTGTTATCAATCTATTCTTGAAATCTGCTTTGAACATTTCGATGTTCTTTCTTTCATTATGCATTGGACTTATTGAAGTTTCTCCCAGTAGTAAATCTATTAGTTCCCTTTTCTCAGTTTTTGATAGATTGAACTGTTGAACTATCCGATAACACAAATCTACTCCCATCCCTTATTTAGACCTTAGTCAATTCTATCCTTTAAAATCCCAGCAGGCAGTTTTGGTTTCACAATTTTACTTCGATAGCTCCCTTAAAATCATCTCTTCCACCTTTGCAGATGGCTGCTTAATATATGCATCAACAATCTTTCCCTGTTTATCAATAAGCATGTAATTGGGAATGGAGTTGATATTGTATCGTTTGCCAAATTCGGTATTCATTCCATCCCCAACAAACAAGTTTGTCGTTGCAGCTTCGGTATGATTCTCTAGAAAAGTAATCCATTTTTGCCGGGAGTCGTCAACGGAAACCATCAAAAACGCTACGTTCGGATGGTCAGCAAATTTTTTGGCCATTTCGATGACCTTCGGTCGATCAATCAGACACGGAGCACACCAAGTGGCCCAGGTATCGATAAAGACGACCTTTCCCTTTAGATCGCCCAACCTTAAGATTGTACCGTCCGGTAGTTCCCCGGTGAAATCAAATGCCGTTTCACCTTTTTGGGTAATTAGAAATTTGTCTGCATATTCTTGAATCAAATCATGGTAATCGCTGTCTTTTTCAATGTGAAGTATGTTGAGCAGCACACGGGAATCCAGCAATTCCCACTCAGGCTCCCAATACGGGGATGACTCTATCAACTCCTTTAAAAACACAAATTTTAAAAAATCGGAAATATTCTTATCAGCAATGTTTCGATCAATATGGCCCAAGAAATCTGGAAGGGAATCCAATGTGCCCTGTACTCTTAGGTATTCTATTTTCAGTTTGTTCAGGAATACAGAAGGAAAAGCTTTTAGACGTTGGTCCGGGCCATCGATTTTTTCAATGAAATCGTAAAAGTCATTTCTCGCCTCCAATTTTTTGGAGACCAATCCATAAAATTGCAAAAAGCCGTAAAGTCTTGCCTCATTATAGAATTGTAGCATCTCCGTTTGAGAGGCACTCAATCTACTGGAAAAGGCTTCTATGTTGGCTTCTCTTCTTACTTTGTATGCCTCGAATAGCCTAACAACGGAATCAAGATTTTTGGTCGTGAAGATAAAATCCAAGTTTTTATTGATGAAGTCAAGGGAACTCTCGGATAGATAGTTTACCAATGAATCAGCAACTCGATCTGTGGTCAGCGTGGAATCAGAAAGCGTCCTGATGGCGATTTTACCGGTCGGTTCCAAGATGGTCAGATAGGTATCTTTGTAGTTGCCCACTTTAATTTTTCCAATGGTGCTGTGGACCATAGGTAAGACAATTGTATCATTTCCTGAAAACTTTGTGATTTCAACATCGGCACCTATATCTGTAAGGATGACGCTATCTTTTATGTGCGGTGCCCTTATAGTCATTCCTGAATCTTTATCCTTAAAGTCCTGAGAACATGAGATAAACAAACACATTATGGGTGAAATACAGACTGCTCCGATAATATTGAAACGATGTGCAGGAACTTTTAAACAACCCATAATCCCGAATTTATCCTTTTGCAGATGCCAACTAATCGTTTTTTGAACATTTATTAAAGCTGGTTTCTATGTGATGATTCCGTTTTGGCCACCTTGCTTAGCCAATATTAATCAACTATTTAATTGATAAACGGAATTGTTATTCAGATGCTGAGTAGCGCCCACCTGGCCCAGCTTTTAATATGGCCTTTTTACCATTGGAAGATGCCCATCCTTTTGGATCCCCTTCTAAAATGCCTGTTATCTTACTTTCTATAAGACCTTTCCCTTTAGGATGTATTACGGTCACAACATGCTCACCGGCGTTTAAGATTTTTTCGAAGGGTGTAGTTTGATTCGAAAGAGTGACTGTTGCCAAGCCGGATGATGAAGATGTTTTGCTTGTAATCTCTACATCAAAAGACTGTTCTTTTTCACCCAACGAGATGACGGTCAATGCATACGTATAGTCCTGACCTGTAGCCATATTGGTGAACCCAGAGAAAAATATCACAAACATCAACTTGAGAAAAGTTCGAGACTTCATAGTTGCTATGTTTTATTTATTTTGATTTCAAGTTCTTAAAATGTTTTCAAAGCAACTAGTCATTTAACACTTCAATGGATCGTTTTATTGAACTTTCAATCAAAATGGATTTAGCAAGTCCCAAAAGAAAATCATAAGCAGTAACTCGGTTTTATCAATTAAGAAATAATACTAATGAAAAGTACAATCAGGGTTTTCACACTAGTTTTACTCCTGAACAGATGGAGCAAAATCACTATTATGATTTCAAATCTAATGATGATGAAATGTGGCTTTTATGGAATCAAAAGGAATCAAATAATATGAATAGGATCTTACTAGATATTCAGTTAAAAATATATGGAACGCCGAAATGTCTTATCAGTGGATAACTGAAGAATTTATACCTTACATTATTTGGTCTTATAAAGTATCAAAAAAGACAAATTATTAAAATATAGGTCTTACGAGAGGTTTAAATCTGGTGTTGAAATAGGCAAGTATATCTGGGTTTAGTATCCATTCCACGCACATTACCCTCCCCTCCTTTCCTC
>NZ_CAKZYF010000033.1 GCF_937884665.1 uncultured Allomuricauda sp.
ATACCTTACATTATTTGGTCTTATAAAGTATCAAAAAAGACAAATTATAAAAATATAGGTCTTACGAGAGGTCTAAATCTGGTTTTGAAATAGGCAAGTATATCTGGGTTTAGTATCCATTCCACGCACATTACCCTTCCCTCTTCTCTCGCTGATGCTTTGGCGGACAAGCACGTTGGGTGGTATAAAAAGTGTTTTTCATTTTTTTAGTTTAAGAATTGTGTCATATCCATGGCGTAGTGTATCATCCAAAACCACAGGAAATTCTTTGATTTAGACACTACGGTCAAAGCAAAAAAGCCCAAAAGGGCATCAAATAGTAAGCCTGTAAAATCGGCCAAAGCCACACCATTGTACAGCATGGCCGGAATGTGGCTTGCAGCAAATAATAGGGAAATAAGAAGAATAGCGCTTTTAGCACCTATCCAAGCCATAAGCCTGAACAGACATACAGAAATCGCAAAATCTTCTGCAAAAACCTGCACCAATTGAGGTAAGTTTTTATGGGAATAAATAAACCCCATATCAGCCAAAAGCGTTGATGACCTACCCTTCAATAGCAAAAACACCACAAGTGCGATCATGGCAATCACAAGCCCAATGGCAATACTTTTTATCTTACCCTTTGTAGGAAACCAAGCTGTGCTCAGCCCATGTTTTCTAATAATCAACAGGAGTGGAAAAGGCGAAAAAATTAGAAGTTGGTTTATCGACTCTGTTAGAAAACCAAAAGATGAAGACCTTGAAAATAATAAGCCTTTCATGTATAATTGGCCAATAAGAATGGTCGCCATGGCCGCGAGTAGCGCAAAAACAAATTCTAACCAAGGGTATTTAAAATCCTTGGTGTCGGGGTTGGTTTCGATAGCTGGTTTAACATAGCTACTGTAGAGATGCCAACTCAAAAGTGCTATTCCATAGGCCAAGTACAAATAGAAATAATTGAATAAATTCATAGGTCAAAGTTCATCGTGCCGAAAATATAAAGACCAATAGGATGTCTTAAGCACTATGGTCTGAACCCTATATTTTGATGCGCGAAAAAGGGAGTTTATATCTCGATTCGTGTATACAGTATGTATATTATTGCGATGTGTTAGTTAGCCAGAAATAAGAAGTATGATAAACGAAGTAAAAATCTCTTATGTACCTATATTAAGGTGGAATGTTATCGCCCTTGTAACCTTAATTGCAGTACTGGTCATTGTCGGAGTCTATTACCTGCATCCATCAAATATATACTGGTACAAAAGAGACGATTTTAGTTATTCCAATTTACTACAGTTTGTTTTGATTGATCAGTATTTGATAGAACTCGGTACAACAACTATAATTTCTTTTTCAATTTTTAGGTACGCCAAAATATTTGGAATAGACCGCTTGGATTTAAATTTAAAGGGCATTGGCTTCTATGCTCTTAAGTTTCTGCCACTGTTTTTTACGGTATACTTCATTAGCTCTCCCTTTACCGTGGGTATTCGTTTTTTATATCATTATTATGTGTTACAACGGAAACATATCAATTACTTTGACTCTTATTTTTTCTTGAACAAGAGTTTGTATCTATCCTATGTATTACCAATTGTCATTATTTGTTCGTTACTGCTTGCTATTGCTATTTTGAAGGCAATAAATAAGTCGAAACCAATAACTACAACAGAAAAATTTACGGTTGTACCGTTAATTGTCAAATCAGAATTTGGAGAGAAGATCATAAGCAGTAACTCGGTTTTATCGATTACGAAAGAAGGAAGAAAGTATATGGTGAAAACGGACTCAGATAAATTTCAAATCAATAAGAATTTAACTATGCTTGAGAAAGAATTGGACCAAAATTTCATTAGCATTAACAGGTCAACCCTAATAAACCTTGCCTATTTTAAGGATTATTCGTTTTGGGAGAATGAAAAGTATATCATTAGAATGACCGACGGGCAGGAATTCAACAGTACTCGGGAACGGCTTAAATTGTTGAAGGTTAGACTAAAAGCATACTGCAACTAAGCGTGCACTATTTCAGTATTTGAAATTCAATCGAATATCGCTTGGCACGGCCAACTTAAAATCGGAACCAAACAATACGATGCCCGCCATATTCGTTATTTTTAGCAGACTAAATCTTCTAATTCAAACATAATTTGCTTTGAGGCTCAAAAAGCGCTGGAAACGAATTGTATTGGTGCTCATCTTGGTACCCATCCCATTGATTGCAGGCCTATTGCTTTATGTGCAGAACAACCAAGCTGAAATCATCAATGACCAAGTTGCTTTGCTCAACCAAGCCTATAAAGGCCGAATTACCGTTGGCAATAGCGAGCTGTCTTTATTCGGTAATTTTCCCGACCTCTCCATAAAAGTGTACGATGTTCAAATCTTTGAAACCAAAGCTGATGATGCGCCGCTTATCATGGATGTCAAGGACATTTATGTAGGCTTTAATCTTTGGGATATGGTCAGCGGCAACTATGATATTCACTCCTTGCGGGTGGAAGACGGCGTTTTTAATATTGTGGTTCATGAGGATAATTCCTCCAACATCCAAAATTCCCTGGCCTCCAGGGCTGAGGATGGCTCCTCATTCACCAATGTTCATTTAGAAAAGATCCGCTTAAAAAATCTGGATGTGCATACTCTTGATGAAGCGACCCATACCGATGTTGAAACCTTCATTTATGATGGCAAAGGGGGCTTTCGTACCACGGACAGCATTATCGCCGGCCACATTGATACCGAACTGGAACTGAACGTCATCAAGGAGGATGACACCACCTTTATCCGCAAAAAACATTTTGAAATACACACCGACCTGATTTTCAATGAATCTAAAGGGATACTGGACATAGCACCCTCTGGCATCGTTATGGAAAACGGCGATTTTGAGCTTGAAGGGTCCATCGACACCAAGAACGATATGGACCTTGACCTAGCCATAAAAGGCACCAAGCCCAATTTTGATATGCTCATTGCCTTTGCACCGGTAGATGTGATTCCTGTTTTGGAGAAATACAAAAATGCGGGGGAAATCTATTTCAATGCCACGATAAAAGGCCCTGCAAACAAGGGAAATCGACCTGCCATTAATGCCGAATTTGGAGCAGGAAAGGCGTTTTTGGAGAACACGGCCCGAGCCAAAAAAATAGACAATATGGGCTTTCGGGGTCATTTTACCAACGGCGTAAACCGCGATACCAGCACCATGGAATTTTCACTGACCGATATGACGGCCTCCCTCGAAAAAGGAGAGTTTAAAGGAGCACTACTGGTCAAGAATTTTGAATCCCCGGAAGTTGATATGCAACTAGATGCCAACTTCAATCTCGATTTCATTACAGACTTCTTTGAACTGCAACAGGTACAGAAGGCCTCAGGGAATATTGCACTACAAATGAATTTTCATGACATCGTTGATATCGATGACCCCAAGAAGGCTTTGCAGCAACTAAACCAGGCCTACTACGCGGCACTGAAAGTAGAGAATTTACACCTGGAAGCGAAAGAACTTCTTGTACCCTTGGACTCCCTAAATGTGAATTTGCTCATGAATGGTAAGAAGGCTATTCTCAAACAGTTTGATATGTTAATGGGGAATTCGGCTATTTCCGTAAGGGGTTTCCTGTCAGACCTGCCCGCGATAGTACATCATACCGACACCCCCGTAGAAGTGCATTTGGATATCACTTCCAAATTCCTGGATATTGCTGAGTTGACAGGGTTTTCAGTCCAAGATTCCATCCAAATGGGGTATGATGAACAGGTGGAAAATCTCAGCCTTGGACTTTCATTTGTTGCCTCAGCCAAAGACTTTACCGAATCAACGTATTTGCCGAAAGGGAAATTTTTTATTGATAGCCTGAATGCTGAGTTCAAGCATTATCCGCATCGTTTGCATGATTTTCATGCAGATGTGTTGATTGATGACAAGGATATACAAGTTGTGGATTTCACCGGCTTTATTGACGACAGCGATTTTCATTTTGATGGATTGGTACACGATTATGCCTTTTGGATGCGGCCCGAGCGCAACGGCGATGTAGCCCTGGATTTTAATCTTAACTCAAAAAAGCTACGGCTGGAAGATGTCTTCTCGTATAAGGGCGAAAATTACGTACCGGAAGAGTATCGGCATGAACTTTTTGATGAGTTGGCCCTGCATTTTACCTCAAAGATGCATTATAAGGACTCTTCGTTACATTCCATTGATATTGCGCTTGATAAGCTTGACACAAAGATGGAACTCCATCCGCAACGCTTTCATGATTTTAGGGGCAACATCCGTTACGAAGATGACCATCTAGTGATCAATGATTTTCATGGCGAAATTGGATCGACCAATTTCAACTTGGATATAAATTATTATGTTGGGAAAGACCAAGCCATCAAAAAGCGTGATAATTACCTAGCAATACAAGCGGATTACATTGATTACGATGCCCTATTTAATTTTGATATAAATCCACCAGAAGCTAAAGAAGCAGAGAGTTCTACCACCCAAGATGTTGCCGTTCATGCAGCCGCCTTCAATATCTATGAATTGCCATTTACAAACATGCGGTTTAAAGCCGATATATCACATTTCATCTATCATAGGATAGACATTCAAAACATCAAGGCGTATTTGAGAACAACACCCGATCATTACCTTTATGTGGATACCCTTACCATGGATGCTGCGGGGGGAAACATTCGTTTAAACGGCTATTTTAATGGTAGTGATCCGAAACACATTTATATGCAGCCTGATTTGGTGCTCACCAATGTGGATTTGGAAAAATTACTTTTCAAGTTTGAAAATTTTGGGCAGGACCACCTTGTCTCAGAAAATTTACAGGGAAAACTCACCTCTAGAATTAGCGGGAACATTCGAGTATACCCGAATTTGGTGCCAGATTTGGACCAATCTTCCATAGAAATGGAGGTGAAAGTATTGAACGGAAAACTAAAGGATTATGACCCCATGTTGGCATTATCGGATTATATGGGAGATAAAAACCTGCAAAATCGTTTGGCCATTGATAAAGGAAAAATCAATATTCCCGCTATGACCATTGAATCAACTTTAGGTCATATGGAATTGTCAGGAACACACGACAGTGATCAAAATATTGACTATTACCTGCGCATACCCTGGAAAACGGTGCGAAAGGCCACCTGGCAAAAGCTCTTTGGAAGCAAGAAGGACTCCGTTGTTCCCGAAGAGCAGGTCGATGAAATCGTAGAGGTAGACCCCGATAGAAAGACCAAATTTCTCAATCTAAAAATACGGGGAACCATAGATGATTACAAAGTTTCATTGGGCAAGAAAAAGAAAGTAAACCCTTGATTTTTAAGTTTTATGGAATCTTTGTTTAAGTACTACTTTCTAAATCTTCCACTAAAAAATACTGAATTTGCTCCAAGGTTAACCGACGATTTTGTTCAAGAAGAATAGGACACCTGCAAGTCTATATTTTTTGGGCATAAAACAAAAGGAAGCAGATGGCTCCATATAGAAATAGAGCTTTAAAATTGACACTACGAAAACCTTGAAAATTATTAGGTTTATCCGTTCCACACATAGTACCCTCCCCTACTCCCCACCTTTGCTCGGTGAGTTACGGAGGATTCGTTTTCGGATTCGGCTGAAACCGTATTTACCTGCTCCATTTTTTATTTTATAAATAGGTGGTCCTGAACCCGAAAGGGTTTCATTCCTTTTTTAAAGAA
>NZ_CAKZYF010000034.1 GCF_937884665.1 uncultured Allomuricauda sp.
TCAATAGTATGAAATTAAAACAAGTTTTTTTTGCATTCCTCCTGGTGAGCCTACATTTTACCTCTTGTTCTGACGGAGAGGACGGTGCTAATGGCATAAACTGCTGGGATACCAATGGAGATGGAATAGACCAGGAAAATGAGGATGTAAACGGTGATAACGAATTTGATTTTCTGGATTGCATGGGCACACAGGGTACACAAGGAGACCCCGGTACACCCTGTTGGGATCTTAATAACAACGGACAACCCGATATTACCGAGGATAAGGACACCAATGAAGATATTAATGGTGATAATGTTGTGAACGCTCTGGACTGCCGAGGGGCCGATGGCCAACAAGGTGAGGATGGAAATGCCAACGTGCAAAGATGGGTATTTGATACAAGTAACATAGAAAACGGTAGTAGTATCGCAACTTTTGAAATAACAGATTTTGAAGAAAATCCTTTACCAGATTACGTCTTTTTATGCTGGTTGGAACAAGTTCCAAATTTAGGAGTAACATTTTACAGCATTCCCTCTGTAATAAGCGGAAGAAACTATCTCGTATCACAGACATACGAAGAACAAGATACCAAACTTGGAATTACTATTGGGATTACAGGACCTGGATGGCAAGCTACACTTTTTTCAAATCTTCATGTTGTTGCCGTTGAGACGAGTACCACCATGGGCGGCAAAACCTCACAGGACACCATTTGGGAAGACCTTAAAAAATCTGGAGTAGCTATAGAGGATTATCACGCGGTAATGGCTTATTTTGGTATGAAATAGCATTTTTAACCATCTATTATTTTCTTAAAAGGGTTCTTCGGGACCCTTTTTGGTTTTATGGGGTGGTTGTGGGTGAGCAAGTTACTCGAACAGACGGTAGAGGTTCCAATATGCTTGAAAAGCACTTGCCGTACCCTATTGACCAACGCGTCACTTCGAGTGTTTTTGGGCCTACCAAAAATGTATCGAGAAGTGGTTCACACAAAATCCTTTGACCCATGCTCAGGGGCAGCGAAAGAAGCAGTTCTCGATATACCTTGCCACGCAAGGCACTCGAACTGACGGTTTTTGTTTAAATACTCCTACAGTTCCAAACAAGTTAACAATTACGTGGGGTTACTCCATTATCCGCTCAAACCACTGATATAATTCCCCTTTGGTGATGACCGCGCCTTGTTGAATCAGGTTGAACTTATCGTGGTTTTTATCTTGGGAATAGGCTTTGGAGGCGGTCAGATATTCCACAAAGTCCGATTGGAAATTTCGTTTGAACCATCCAAAACCCTCCTGTGTACGCAAATCAATGGCAGGATTTAGGACCTTTACGGAGAAAAGCTTCATTTCCTTATCCGTCAAATAAAACAGGTGCATGTGCTGCTCCGATATGTTTTCCAAATAGGTCACTTTGGCCAATACCCCTTCCCAAATTAAATCACTGAACACATCCAATTCCTCTTCCGCTACTTCAGGTTTCTCGTTTTTCAGGCTTCTCCACTCCTCGGCCGTAATGGATTGCGTAGCCAAAAAGTTTATGAACTCAGGCTGTAGTTCCTCCAGTTGCTGTTGGGTCAAACGAGTGTATTTCATCACGTTTTTTTTTGATGGCTCAAAAATAAAAAAGGCCGTGTTATCACACGACCTTTTTATGGGAATTTACTGGGTTTAGCGATTAAAAATGTAGCGCAGACCAAATTGCATCTGCCATCTGGATATCAAATCCGGATTATTGACAAAGGTCGTGGTCTGGGTCGTATCAAAACTGTATACTGGATTTCCGATATCATCGATAAAAACCCCTAAAGGTTGTGTGGTCCGGGCATCTTGCACAACACCCCAGTCCGAGTTGATCAAGTTCCCTAAATTCAAAATATCAATGCTGAGCTGAACCGTGTTCTTTTTACCGGATACATCAAAATTGAAATCCTGGAGTATCTTAACATCCCATCGGCCGGTCCACGGGGTAAGAATATCATTTCGCCCTGCATATCCCCCTCTTCTCGAATTTAAATATTCATCTTGCTGGATGAACGCTTCAAAAGCATCCCGTTGTTCCGCCGTGGTGAACTGTTGTTGTTGGAGCTGATCCGCCGTTGGGATAAATATCAAGTCATTGGTAAAAGAACCATCATTATTGATGTCCCCTGAATACGTATAAGAAAATCGCCCCCCTTGGGCATATTCAAAGAACGCGCCAATAGAGGTACCCCAAGTGCCACCACCATAAAGCCACGATTTGTTCAATTGACCAATGATGCGGTGCTTATTACCAAATAGACTGGGGGCGCTCGCCGCCGTGTTGACATTGCCTAAGGCCGGGTTCAGGTCGAAAATATCGCTGCTTATTTCTGCACCCAAGGAATTGGCATCAAAACTTTCTAAGAAATTATAGGCCACACTGGCAAAAAGGTTATTGTCGAACTGTTTTTGCAATTTAAAGGTCCAGTTGAAAGAGTATCCCACGTCTACATTAGAAAATACATAGGCATTGGTAGGCCCACCAAAAATGGTAGCGCGATCTTCGGCTAGATAGATGGGTCTGTTGTCCACTCCCGCTAAGGTCCCGGAAGGGGTGCCCGCACCAAAATTGTTGACCGTTGCCGCATTGAGGTCTTCAGTATAAATGATATCGGTGCTGGCGATGATACCATTTTCAAAACGATAATCCACACCTAAATTACTTCGCCAAACCTGGGGAAATTGAAAATTGGGATTGGTGGTCTGATAAAAGAAAAAGTCGGTACTCTGTACTTGGTTCCCCACCCAAACGAAAGGGAATCTTCCTGAAAATACACCGGTACCCCCCCGCACCTGAAAGCTTTGATCACTTCTAACATCCCAGTTAAAGCCCAAGCGTGGAGACCATAAAATATCATTGCTGGGCAAATCCAAACTATTCAGAAAAACAGCATCGCCATTCTCATCAAAGTATTGGATATCCGGGGCATAGGTTCCACCCTCGGACAGGAGCCCTCCTTTTCTGTCGATATTTTCCTGAACCAGTCCCCTCGTATTAAAATAAAGGGGTCTATCAGCTCGAATACCATAGGTCAACTTAAAATTATCCGTTACGTTCCAATCGTCTTGAATATAAAAGGCCAATTGGCCTACTTTGGTCTCTGCCAGGTTCCATCCGCCCGGGGTTCCTATCGGTACCTCATTTGTCGATGCGAAAATGTCCTCTGCATTGTGGAACGCATCACCGATCAACCCGCTGTCCACGGCATCCAAAAAGGCACCGACACTTGGAAAATCAGCAAACACTCCAACCCCACCACGATCATCACCAAAGAAGTAAGTGCCCAAATTAAAGGAATTGAAAAACTCAAAATTTTCATAGGAGAAGCCCACGGTAAAGGTATGATTGCCACTGAAAAAGTTAAGATTGTCCGTAATTTGGAAAACCCGTTGCTCCAGGCGATTGTTGATGGAGAATGGCTCATGACCCGCAACAATGGCCCTTACCCCATCTTGCTGGATATTGATTGCCGGTGCGGGAGTTGAAAACGGATTTCTAAAATCATCAAAAAAGGAATATCCAATCTGCAGTTTATTGGTCGCCGTACCATTATTGAAGGTTGAATTCAATTCTGCGAGAAATGAATCGATGTTATTGTTGATTTCGTAACCACTATTGGCAAACTGTAGTGTGGTTGCATCCGGGCCCCGGCGTCCTATCGCAAATTCGTTCGCGGTCAAATCCCTAGATGCGCGAAGAAAGTTGTAGATCAAGGCCAACCGATTGTTGTCGTCTATATTCCAATCCAGTTTAAAAATACCTTTGGTGGATTCAGTGTCCAATAAAAAACCTTCAAAGGGACCCGTTTCGTAGCCCAAACCAGATAATGCACTGGAGACCAGCTCTAAATCAGTAGCGGATACTCGAGAGACATTATTTCCGGACTGCCCTCTATTGGCCACAAAATTAGAACCTAAATCTTCCCTTTGGTCTCGCTCAAAATTGGCAAAGAAGAACAATTTATTTTTTACAATAGGACCCCCAATACTGATCCCGAACTGGGTTTGCGTTAGGTCTGGTACAAAAATATCTTCGCCTTCCACTTTGCCGCCCGTCAAATCCTGATTCCTGAAGAAGGTATAAACGGTTCCTTTAAGCGAATTGGTACCACTTTTGGTGACCGCATTGACCGATGCTCCGGTAAATCCGGCCTGGGTAACATCATAAGGTGCCAAAGACACTTGAATTTGGTCGATTGCGTCCAAAGAAATGGGTTGGGCACTGGTTTGTCCTCCTGGCGTTGCCGCATCCAGCCCGAAAGGGTTGTTAAAAATAGATCCGTCCAAAGAGAAATTGTTGTATTGGGAATTACGTCCGCCAAAGGAGTTGCCATCCGAGGTAGGTTCCAAGCGGGTAAAATCTTGCGCAGACCTGGTTATTGTGGGCAACTGGGTCAATTCACGACGACCTACGCTGGTTTCCGAACCGGTCCTATCACTGCCAAAAGTACCGGATGCATCAGAGACCACGACCACCTCATCCAAAGCTTGGCTATCGGATACCATGGCGACGTTGTAGTTAAAAGTCTTACCCAAAGTCAAAAAGATATCGTTTTTGGCAATAGTTTTAAAACCAACATAGGAAATGGTGACCTCATAGGGACCCCCAACTCGAAGGTTCAATAAGTTATACCTACCATCTTCATTGGTAATGGATCCATAACGCGTGCCCGTCGGTGTGTGTACCGCGACCACATTGGCCCCAAAAAGGGGAACATCTTGGTCATCAACTACAGCTCCTCTAATATTGGAGGTAGTGACTTGTGAAAAAAGGGGTGAGGATACCAGGAAAAACAGTAATCCCAGGGGTAAAAATTTCTTCATAATGAGTTAGTTAAAGCTTTTTGAGTAGCTACAAACATAGAACAAAAAAAAGAGCTATGCATGCATAGCTCTTAACAAGTTATTAACTAAAACTTGATGTTTATTTTGCTTCCGCTATCACTTCAAAAGGAAAATCCACAATAACCTCACGATGAAGTCGTATTTGGGCCTTGTAAGGTCCCACACGTTTGATGGTACCTCCTTGAATATTGATAAACTTTCTATCGATTTGATGTCCATTTTTCTCCAAGGCAGCGGCTAAATCAATATTACTTACAGACCCGAACAATTTATCACCAGCACCTACTTTGGCAGGAATACGGATTTCCAACTTCTTTAGCGCGTCTGACTTTGCAGCGGCTTCATCAATGATTTTCTTTTCCTTGTGCGCGCGTTGTTTGAGGTTTTCGGCCAGAACCTTTTTAGCGGAAGGAGTGGCCAACATGGCCAAACCCTGCGGTATCAAATAGTTTCTGCCGTATCCGTTCTTTACTGTTACGACATCGTCTTTAAAACCTAAATCTTGTACGTCTTCTCTAAGAATAATTTCCATGCTTACTACCTTTTTATTTCAACATATCGCCAACGTAGGGCATCAAGGCCAAGTGACGTGCACGTTTGACTGCCTGTGCGACCTTTCTTTGGTACTTTAAGGAAGTTCCGGTAAGCCTTCTCGGCAGTAGTTTTCCCTGTTCGTTTACCAACTTCATCAAGAAATCAGGGTCTTTATAATCGATATACTTGATACCGGACTTCTTGAATCTACAGTATTTCTTTTGTTTGCTCGTTTCAATGTTGAGTGGGGTCAGATAACGGATTTCCCCATCTTTTTTTGCTTTTGCCTGTTGTTCTATGGATGCCATGCTATGCGTTTACTTTAAGTTTTGTTCTTCTCTTTTCTGCCCAAGCAATTGCATGCTTGTCCAATTTAACGGTCAAGAAACGCATAATGCGCTCATCCCGGATAAATTCCAGTTCGTAAGGGGTAATAACACTGCCGTCCACGGTAAACTCGAACAAGTGATAAAATCCACTCTTTTTATGCTGAATGGGATAGGCCAATTTTTTAAGTCCCCAGTTTTCCTTAGAGACCATTTTGGCACCATTCTTAATTAAGAAATCCTCGAATTTCTTAACTGTTTCCTCTATCTGGGTCTCAGATAGAACGGGATTCAAAATGAAAACAGTTTCGTAATGGTTCATATATACTTATTTTTAAAGGAGCGCAAAATTAATGATTATAAGTTCTCCACGCAAGAAATGGATTAAATCTTCGTTTAAATCATAAGAGTTATTAACAACAATGAACCGTTCAAAACTACATAACGTATATAGCAAAGTACACAACAGATTCGACCATGTTTACATCTTTTGTTGCCTTTGAACCTCAATTTTATGTAATTTGCCGACGATTTAAAACCCTACAAATCACCCCATTCTATGAAGTTAAAAAGTATAATAGTTGACGACTCATCCATGCAGCGGATGGCAGTTGCCAAACTAGTGAACAACCATCCTCACCTAGCCTTAATCGCCGAGTATAGCAACGCCATCGAAGCTAAGAACGGCTTGAAAAACCATGAAATTGACCTCATTTTCCTTGATGTTGAAATGCCTATTATCAGCGGTTTCGACCTTTTGGAAGCTTTGGAAAATCCACCTCAAGTCATTTTAATCACAGGAAAGCCTGATTACGCGCTCAAGGCTTTTGATTACGATGTCACAGATTATTTGCACAAACCCATCACTTTGGCCCGTTTCGAGGCTTCTGTAAAAAGAGCGGTCGCCAAATATGAACAGATGAATCGAGTGGACGAGGATGAAGAACATATTTTCGTAAAGAGCAATCTTAAAAAACGTAAAGTCATCTTAAACGATATCAAGTGGATCGAAGCTTTGGGCGACTATATCAAATTGGTCACCGATGAAGCAAATATTGTAATCCTATCCACCATGAAATCCTTTGAAAAACAACTTCCTGCGGAGAAATTTTTAAGGATACATAAATCTTATATCGTGAATCTGGAAAAAATTGAGAAATTCAATAGTAAAAATGTAGAAGTTGGGGGTAGACAGATTCCATTGAGTAGAAATAAAAAGACAGAATTGGCGGAAGCCTTGGCCAACGTATAACTATATGTGGTCCACATTATAAATTAGTCTTACACTTTTATACTTTGAAATAGCATTAAAGGATTTTTCAATTCTTTTAATGCTATTTTTTGTTTGGGGCAGGGATTGATTTCGGGAAACTTTAAGTAAAATATTTTTTAAATAATCCCTTCGTATCCGGGCAATTGGGGGAAACTCTGGGCCTAGCACCGGGCAGCTTAAAACATTTCTCAAAGATTGCGCGAACCAAATGGATGCTTCATTTAACTTGTTAAAATCCTTATCCTTCAAGGTTATCTTTATGATACGGACAACGGGGGGATATTTGAACTGTTCCCGTTCATACTGTTGCTGTTCAAACATTTCACCATAGGCATTGGTGGTCACTTGTTGGAGTATTTGATGAAAAGGGTTATAGGTCTGTATCAATACCTTTCCCTGTTTTTGGGTACGCCCGGCTCTCCCTGCCACCTGGGTCAGCATTTGAAAAGTACGTTCATGCGCGCGATAGTCCGGGAAGTTCAAGAGAGAATCTGCGTCCATAACACCGACCAGACCCACATACCTAAAGTCCAGACCTTTCACCACCATTTGCGAGCCGACCAAAACATCCAATTCCTGATGCGTGAAGGCATTTATCAATTTTTCAAAGGCATATTTTCCACGCGTGGTATCCAAATCCATACGCCCCACCTTGGTTTGCGGGAAAAGCTGCCCCACTTCCTGTTCAATATGTTCCGTTCCAAAACCCTTTTTATCCAGTGTACTACTGCCACAGGCGGGACAGCTCAAGGGTAAAGCCATGTGATATCCGCAATAATGGCAACGAAGTTGATTTCTGTTTTGATGATAGGTGAGACTCACATCGCAATTGGGACACTGGGTCACATTGCCACAGGTAGTACACGCAACGATCGGCGAAAAACCCCTGCGGTTCTGGAATAGGATAATCTGTTCCCCATTCGCCAATGCCGCTTCCATGGCCAAAAAAAGTGTCTCTGAAAAATGCCCCTTCATTTTTTTCCTTTTGGTGGCTTCTTTCAAATCGACCAGTTTTACATCAGGCATTAAGACCTTTCCAAAGCGATGTTGAATACGGGCATATCCGTATTTTTCCTTTTTGACGTTTTCCATGCTCTCCAAACTTGGGGTTGCCGAACCCAAAAGGCAATTGGCACCGTGCAAAGTTGCCAAGACCAAGGCAGCATCACGGGCGTGGTATCTCGGAGCCGGGTCAAACTGTTTGAACGAGTTTTCATGTTCTTCATCCACCACCACCAATCCCAAATCGGAGAAGGGCAAAAACAAAGATGAACGGGCTCCGATAACAATTTGGGCCTTTTCAGAACGTTGCAATACATTTTTCCAGGCTTCTACTCTTTCATTTACACTATATTTTGAATGATATACCGTGATCTTATTTCCAAAATAATCCTGCAATCGTCCTATCAATTGTGAGGTCAGCGCGATTTCCGGAAGCAGATAGAGTACTTGTCTTCCTTCTTCAATTACACCTTCAATACATTTAAAGTAAACTTCGGTTTTCCCAGAGGAGGTCACACCGTGCAACAAAGTAGTTTTTCCTATGGAAAAATTGTGTTGAATCGTAGCAAGCGCTTTTTCTTGATAGGAATTCAAAACCACCTTTGAGCGCGAATCGCCCCCCTTGTAACCCACGCGGTCCTGCTGTATTTGGTAAGCCTCCAAAACCGACTTTTCCAACAGACTCTTCAGAACCCCCCGCGAAACCCCGCTCTCTAGTAACAAATCTTTTTGGAGAATCGGCTTTCTGGTTTTGCTTTCCAACTGAAACAGGGCCAATACAACCTTGGTT
Organism: uncultured Allomuricauda sp.; assembly: GCF_937884665.1. Classification (GTDB taxonomy): domain Bacteria; phylum Bacteroidota; class Bacteroidia; order Flavobacteriales; family Flavobacteriaceae; genus Flagellimonas. Next base: position 8,782 of record NZ_CAKZYF010000034.1, read on the forward strand.
TGTTGCGGGGCACGGGACAAGCTTTCCAACAGGGCCTCCAACTGGATTTCATTTTGATACTGACTTGCCAACCGAATAAAAGTCACTTGTTTCGGTCGGTACTGCTCGTAAAGCTCTTCTTTAAGAAGTACTACATTTTTTTGGACCAAACGGTTTATCAGGGGCAACACTTTTTTCTTGTCCACAATCTGCTCCGCTTCTGATATTTTAAGAGCTGACTGGTGTTGCAAGGCCTCGAAAATCAGGAACTCGTCGTCCTTGAGTTTTATTTCATCCACTACGGATGAGGGATTGGGCAATATCAACGTTTCACTTTCCAAAAGAAAAGCACTTGGCAAGGCCGTTCGTACTACCTCTCCCAAGGTGCACATGTAATAATCGGCAATCCATTGCCAGTGTTTCAACTGGATTTCATTGGCCAAAGGTGTTTCATCCAGTATTTGATAAATAGGTTTGGCCTCGTAAGCCTCAGGGGCATTGGTATGCGCTTCGACACCTAGGGCCGTGTATATTTTTGATTTCCCAAAAGGCACCGCGATGCGCATGCCCTTTTTAATAAACTGGGCTTCCTCTTCGGTAATTTGATACGTAAATCGCCGCTCCAGAGGAATGGGAAGCACAACATCCAAAAACCATTGCATATCTACTGCGCATCTGTTACCCGATGCCAGGTTTGGGTCCTGTACAGAAAGGCAACATACCCCCTGACCTTCAATTTATTGGAATCCTGGCCATCAAGCCAAACTTTACCTTTATAGGTGGTTCCATTTTCAGGGTCTAAGAGACTATTGCCCTTGTATTCCCCATCACCATTTTTTTTGAAGTTTCTCATAATGTGCATTCCTTGTACCGGCTTATCCTTTAGCTCTCCTTCGCATTTTATGCATAGTGCATCTTCCCTACCTTCCTCAAGGACCTGTACGATTTTCGCATTGAGAAGACCATTCTTTTCATAAACGTCAACGATGGCTTTGGTAACCCCAGTTTTGTCATCGATGGTCTTCCATTTTCCAAATACGGTTTGCCCATTTATGGCCTGAATTCCCAAAATTAGGACAATGAGCAAAAAACCTTTATTGTGATTGCTGTTTTTCATGTTTCTTTTTTAATGAATTTAACGTTGCATTTAATTCGAATCCCAATAATAAAATATTGGAATTCAACCATATAAATACCATCAGAATCAATAGTCCCCCCAATGCGCCGTACAGTTCGTTGTACCTCGCAAACTTTTCAACATATACACCAAAAAGATAGGATGTAAGTACAAAAAGAAGGGTTGTCATTAGCGCCCCCGCCGAGAAAAACCGTGCTTTTTTCCCTTCCGCAGTTCCAAAATAGTACAAGATGGACGTAGTCAAATAAGACAGTACCATAAAAAACAGGATCTTGGCTATTTGTATGCCCAGGGTATCTCCTTTCTCTTGATCATAACCCAAGGTTTTTCCTAGATATTCACTGGTGTATTCCACCACATAAAACTCAAAGTAAACATACACCACAGCAGAAATAATCAGCAAAATGGACAAAAGCATCCCAACCATAAGTGCATAGGCGTATTGTCTGAAAAAGTTACGGGTAAGCTCTACATGATATGAATTTTCAAAGCCGCTAAAAATAGCATTTACCCCGTTGGCCACTAAAAAAATGGAGACCACAAAAGCTGATGATAAAAGCCCTCCCCTTCGCTGATCCTTTATCTGCTGGTAGATCTCACCGAAATAATCACTGGTCGCCGTTGGTTAAAAAGACTCTAAAAACAATAGAAATTGCGCATCGAAATTTTCATTGCCCACTCTGGCATAAGGAATAATGAAAGGCAAAAGCGTAATCAAAA
>NZ_CAKZYF010000035.1 GCF_937884665.1 uncultured Allomuricauda sp.
ATTTCAACCAATAAATGAAGGTCACGTGGGCATGTATGTTTGCGGGCCTACTGTTTACAGTAACGTTCATTTGGGCAATTGTAGAACCTTTATGTCGTTCGATATGATTTTTCGATATCTCAAACACTTGGGATATAAAGTAAGATATGTACGCAACATTACGGACGCTGGGCATTTGGAGAATGATGCTGATGAAGGAGAGGACAAAATAGCCAAGAAGGCGAAATTAGAACAAATTGAGCCTATGGAAGTGGTACAGCGGTACACCGTGGACTTCCATAACACCTTACAACTTTTTAACCTGCTCCCGCCCAGTATTGAACCTACCGCCACGGGGCATATCATAGAGCAGATTGAAATCATAAAAGAAATTCTGGACAAGGGTTTCGCCTATGAGATCAATGGTTCCGTTTATTTTGACGTTCAAAAATTCAATCTGGAGCATGAGTATGGAAAATTGAGCGGAAGAAAACTGGAGGACATGATCGCCAATACCCGTGAACTCACAGCACAGAGCGAAAAAAAGAATCCACAAGATTTTGCGTTGTGGAAGAAAGCTGATTCGCATCATATCATGCGATGGCCCTCACCTTGGGGTGACGGCTTTCCTGGATGGCATTTAGAATGTACGGCGATGAGCACTAAATACTTAGGCGAGACTTTTGACATTCACGGAGGTGGGATGGACCTTAAATTTCCACATCACGAATGCGAGATTGCACAAGCCGAAGCAAGCAATGGCAAATCTCCTGTAAACTATTGGCTACATGCCAATATGCTCACTTTAAACGGAAAAAAGATGTCCAAATCCACTGGAAACAATGTTTATCCCAATGAGATTTTTAGTGGGAACAATGATGTTCTCAGCAAGGCGTACGCTCCGGCTGTAGTCCGTTTTTTTATGATGCAGGCCCATTATTCCAGTATCTTGGATTTAAGCGATGAGGCCCTTAAGGCATCTGAAAAAGGATACCATCGTTTGATGGAGGCGATAGGACTTTTAAAAACTATCCCCGTGTCCAAAACGTCGGATTTTGATGTACGGGCTTGGCGCCAAAGATGCTACGACGCCATGAATGATGACTTTAACACCCCTATCCTGATTTCCGTCTTGTTCGAGGGGGTAAAACATATCAATCAATTAAAGGAAGGTAGCGAAAAAATCACCCTGGAGGACAGGAAACTGCTTTTAGAAACTTTTCATGGATTTGTTCATGAAGTTTTGGGTATAGAATCATCGGTATCTTCCCAAAACGACTCGAATGCACTGAACGGGGTATTGGATTTGCTGATAGATTTGAGAAACCAAGCGCGTGCCAATAAAGATTTTGAGACTTCAGATAAAATCAGAGATGAACTAATAAACTTGGGCATCCAGTTAAAAGATGGCAAAGAGGGCACCACATATAGCATCAATTGAGTTTTTAGGGATTGAACGTATTTTTAAATTTGCATGGATATGTCCTTAAAAAAAGTGCTTATCGCCCCTTTCGTACTTTTGGTCCGCTTATATCAGCTATTGATTTCCCCGTATACCCCAGCTACGTGTAGATACTCCCCTACCTGCTCCGCGTATACCCTGGAAGCTTTGAAAAAACATGGCTTGTTCAAAGGAGGTTGGTTATCCTTAAAACGGATTTTGAGTTGTCATCCCTGGGGAGGTAAAGGATATGATCCTGTCCCTTGAGCAATAGAAAATGTCCAAATCAAATCCTTCAAACAGGCAAAGTAGTTATATTAGTCCAAAATTTAACCTATGTATTTTTTAGGCTTCAATTGGAATCCTGACGACACCCTATTGAAACTGGGCTTTATCCAAATAAAGTACTACAATATGCTTTGGATAGCCGCTTTTGTAGCCGGTTGGTTCTTAATGAAGAAAATCTTCAAAAAGGAGAACAAGTCCATGGAAAAACTCGACTCACTTTTTATTTATGCTGTCGTTTCCATTATGTTGGGTGCACGATTGGGCCACGTCATTTTTTATGATTGGGATTACTACAAAAATCATCTCATTGAAATTCTTTTACCGATACGGGAAAGTTCAAATGAATCCCTTTTCGGAATTATCAATGGATATGAATTTACAGGTTTTACTGGCCTTGCCAGCCACGGGGCCACTATTGCTGCCATCTTGGGTATTTGGTTGTACTGTAGAAAATGGAAGGATATTAAAATGTTATGGCTTTTGGATAGGATGGTGGTCGTATCAGCGATAGGCGCCTGTTTTGTTCGCTTGGGCAATTTCTTCAATTCGGAGATCAATGGAAAGATAGTTGATGGTTCTTTTGCGTTCGCAACTCGTTTTATCCGTGATTCTGATGATATGCCTGCGTACAAAGCGATGTCCCTGACCGATACAAAAACACCAAGCGCGGCCTATAGGGCCATTGAGACCAATCCCGATTTTTCCGGAATTTTGGAAACTATCCCATATCGCCACCCTGCTCAATTGTATGAAGCGGCAGGGTATTTAATTCTATTTGTCATTTTGTACCAATTGTATTGGAAAACAGATAAGGGAAATAAAACGGGCTTCCTTTTTGGCCTCTTTATGGTGGGCTTATGGACTATCCGATTCTTCGTGGAGTTTGTAAAAAAGAGCCAAGGTGGCTTTGAAGATTCTCTTGGAGATGCATTGTCCACAGGCCAGTGGCTTAGCATACCCATGATTCTTCTAGGATTGTATTTCATGTTCAGACCAACTAAAGCGACTTAATCTGACTCTTATGCAAAGTGGTTTAAAGTTCATGTTGATGGTGCTGCTCACCCTGGCCTCCTGTAAGACTGAAAACAAACGGGAAATTAAGACAGAGGCCATCACATTTACGAAGGAAGGAGAACTATCCATTTTTAGAAAGGATTCTTTGTTGACCAAACTGGACATAGAAATTGCAGATACCGAATACGAAACCCAGACTGGGCTGATGTACCGGGAAACCATGCTGGAAAACCAGGCAATGCTTTTTATCTTTCAGGATGTGGAAGTGCATTCTTTTTATATGAAGAACACCCAAATTCCCCTTGATATCATCTACATTGATGATAATCTTCAGATTGCCAGTTTTCAGAAAAACGCCCAACCCTTTGATGAGAAGGGACTTTCTTCCCAAGTACCGGTTAAGTATGTGTTGGAAGTAACTGCGGGCTTATCAGATAACTTAGGGTTATCCCTCGGTGACCAAATTGAGTTTTCAAAAAACTAGATGATGTCCTACCTTTTAGAAGGTCAATCCACAGAACGCTTACTTTTTAGAAAAGTGGTTCAAGCTGATTTTGACTCTTGGTTGCCATTTCACGAAGAACCGTTGTCCTCACAATATTGGGAAGGCCTGCCGACTGACCCAAAGAAGGCGTGCAAACAGCAATTCGACCGTATTTTTGAGCGCTATCAAGAAAATCTTGGGGGCATGAACGCCCTGATTTCGCTTGAAGATTCTAAGTTTATCGGACTTTGTGGTCTTATGGTACAACTTGTTGATGCTAAAAAAGAACTGGAAATAGGATATTCCATATTACCTCAATACTGGCGTAACGGATTTGCTTTCGAAGCTGCCGAAAAATGTAAAACCTACGCGTTTCAAAATGATTTTGCCAAATCCCTGATTTCGATAATCCATATCAATAATGTGCCTTCTCAAAAAGTAGCCCTAAAAAATGGTATGCAATTGGATAAAACTACCTCTTACCACAATAACCCAGTCCATATTTTTAGGGTGAATCAACCATAATGCCTAAATTGGAGGGTATCAGTAAAATTTACAGCTGAAAACATGCCTAAGTGTTACGCTATCCTTGTCGATTTTCAGTCCTCAATTGACCACTTGGCCTCACAAATTCTAAAGGGAGAACCTAAAATGTATTTTGGATACCTTTCCGATAAAAATGGGAGTGTTTTTTCCAATTCTGAAATCGAGCGTTTTATTTGGGAAGAGGAACATCATGATATCCAAAAGCTGGAAAACGACCGATAAAAATCAATAAAATCCATGAGCAGCGGTGAACGCAAAAGAGTCCTGTTGGAAAACGTGTTGGCGCAAAGTCCAGAGTTTCTAGTTTTAGTGAATCCCTTTGATAATCTGGATTCTACCTTTCAAAGAACTTTGCGTGAACGTTTGCTCAAGATAGCACAGGCCATACCAATAGTACAATTGGTCAATAGACTGAATGATATACTCCCAAACACCGATTATTTCTTTGCCTACGGGAGTAAAAGGCAACTGATACCTTTTCCCAATCAAATGGCGCTAGCAAACTCCATTTTAAAAAATGAAATTACGAATTGGGAACAGCGTATTCCCACGAGTACGGATACATCAAAAAAATACAACGGAAAAACTTTGGTGGTTTTCAAAAATGTATCGGTGAGTTACAATGGACGCCCCGTTTTGGATGGTATCACCTGGACCATAAAACAAGGGGACTTCTGGGAACTAGTGGGCCCCAACGGAAGTGGAAAAACTACGTTGTTGACCCTCATAACAGGCGATAATCATAAAGGGTATGGACAAGACTTGACACTCTTTGGACAAAAAAAGGGAAGTGGAGAAAGTGTTTGGGACATTAAGGAGAGTATTGGATATTTTACACCTAGTCTTATTGATCAATTTAGCGGATATCATTCAGCTCTAGATATGGTAATCTCCGGGTTTCATGATTCCGTAGGGTTGTATCAAAAACCATCAGATGCCGAGATACGGACAGCGACCGCCTGGCTCCAGCTATTAAATCTTGGGACCAAGACCAAGCTACTTTTTAAAACCTTGACAAGAGGGGAGAAACGTTTGATCATGTTGGCCCGGGCCATGATAAAACATCCTTCACTGCTCATTCTCGATGAACCGACCGCAGGATTGGATGATAAGAACGCCCACATATTCATCGCATTGGTAAACAAGATTTCCGTGGAAAGTAGTACAGCGATCATCTTTGTTTCCCATAGAAAAGAGTTGGGACTATCTCCGAAAGCAACGTTTTCGCTAGAGCCAAAAAAAACAGGTTCTGTTGGAAAAGTTACCCTATCTTTAAGTTGATAAAACCCATATTATGTCGCATTCCAATCTGGATTTTTCTGAAAATCACTACAGACAACTTTTGGAAAAAAGCACTGACCTTGTAGTAAGACAATTTGCTGATATAAACCAGCAAAAGGGGTATCATGACCATCCTCAAAAGGAAGTGGAGAACTGGTTTGAGGAAGAATTGCCGGAAGAAGGCATGGACCCCAACCTTTTATTGGATGAAGTGGAAGAAAAGGTACTCAATACAGCAACGGGCAACCTAGGCCCCCACATGTATGCCTACGTCATGTCCGGCGGAAACCAAATGGCGATCATAGCGGAGCAGTTGGCGAACACCATCAATCAAAATCAAACCAAATGGCATTTGGCGCCGGCCATGAATGAAATTGAAAAGAGAGTTGTTCAGTGGACCGCAACAATGCTGGGGTTCCCAGATGGGGCAGGAGGTGTCATGGTAAGCGGTGGGTCTGCAGCCAATCTTACAGGTATGACCGTGGGGAGAAATCTATTTTTTGAAAAAGAAGAAGTTCGGAAGACCGGTCTTTTTGGCAAAAAACCTTTTGTAGTGTATGCTTCCGAAGAAGTACATAGTTGTGTGGACAAGAGTGTTGAACTCCTGGGCATTGGAACTGATCATCTAAGAAAAATACGGACCAAAAGTAACTTTCAAATAGATTTGGAGGTTTTAAAAAAACAAATTGAAAAGGATTTGACCCTTGGATTAAGGCCTTTCTGTATTATTGGTAATGCGGGAACAGTAAATACTGGGGCCATTGATGATTTAGAAGCCCTGGCCAACCTTGCAGAACAGTATGGTTTATGGTTCCATGTGGATGGAGCTTACGGTGGTTTAGCGGCTATACTGGAGGACCTAAAACCTCAATACAAGGGGATGGAGCGGGCCGATTCCATAGCCATAGACTTTCACAAGTGGTTGTACCAACCGTTTGAAGGAGGGTGTACTTTGGTACGAAGTTGGGACGGTTTGCGACGGACCTATTTTAAAAAAGCCGCTTATCTCGATACAGAATTGGCCAACGATGGCAATCGATTGGAATACAATGAGCACTATTTTCAGCTATCCCGGAATGCCAAGGCATTCAAGGTATGGATGAGTATTAAGGCCTATGGGATGAAACGCCTTAGGGCAATGATTCAAAAGGACATTGACCTTACCGATTATCTAAACGTCCAAGTTAGAGAATCGGAAGATTTTGAATTGGTTGCAGAGTCGAAACTGGCCGTTTCCTGTTTTAGATATGTCGGGAATATGACCTCTAAAGCAGAAATCGTTAATTTCAATCGCGAATTGATGCCACAGCTCGAAAAGGATGGGAGAGTGTTTATAATGGGTACCCAACTCCGGGGGGATTACGCCATTCGTGCCTGTTTTATTAACCATAGAAAATCTAGGGAAACAACAGACTATTTGTTGTTGGTCATCCGGGAAGTCGCGGAAAAAATGCTTGTTCAAAAGAGTCAATTGACCATTTAAGCCCATGCGGGAAGAGGTAATCAAGATTTATGATGAAATCATAGCGGCCAATCCCAATTTTGACCGTAAAGGAAAGACCATGCCCTATACCTCAGCCAATGGTCATATGTTTTCCCAAGTCAATAAGGATGGAGAGCTTGGGATTCGACTGTCCAAAACGGATACTTCAACATTTGATGTTCAATATGGAGCGCAACCCTTTTTATCTTACGGCGCTATCATGAGAGAATATGTTCGGATTCCTCAAACCCTTTTGGATGACAAACAAAAACTCGGGTACTATCTTCAAAAGGGCTTCGAATATGTAATGTCTCTACCACCAAAATAAAGAAAGCCGCTAGGAAGCGGCTTTTCTATAACATTTTTTTTCCTAGGCGGTGGCTAAGGAACCTATTTTCTTTTTTAAGGCATCGAACATAATAGGTGTGGCAATAAACACGGAAGAATAAGTACCGACCAGTACGCCCACTATCATGGCAAACATAAATCCTCGTAAACTTTCCCCGCCAAAAACAAAAATGGCCAAAAGCACAATTAAGGTGGTGAGCGAGGTATTTAAAGTTCGACTCAAAGTACTGTTCAACGCCTGATTTATATTTTGTCCATTATTCCAGCCTTTCAAGTTGACGATTTCCCGAATTCGGTCAAAAACAACTACCGTATCATTCAGCGAATATCCGATTACCGTTAGGATAGCGGCTATAAAAGCCTGGTCAATTTCCATATTGAAAGGCATAATTTTACCGGTCAATGAGAAAATACCCAATACGATCATAACATCATGGAATACCGCAATTACCGCTCCCAACGAGAACTGCCATTTTCTGAAACGAAGCAAAATATACAAGAATACCACGGCCAGTGAGCCAACAATGGCCAAAAAAGCGTTGTTTTTGATATCATCTGCAATGGTAGGTCCTACTTTCACAGACTGTAAGATACCGATGGATTTTTCTGAAGCTCCCACGGTAAAATCATCAAAAGAGGTTCCGTCAGGTAAGTACTTTTGGAGCGAAGTATACAATTTATTTTGTATTTCGGTGTCTACTTCAATGCCCTCAATATCTACTTTGTAGGGTGTGGTCACTTTGATTTGGTTTGCTTCCCCAAAGGTCTTGACCTGCGTTCCACTGCCAAAAACTACGTTCAATTCAGAGGAGATTTCAGAAGGATTCACGACCTTTTCGAATCGAATTTGATAGGAACGACCTCCTATAAAGTCTACCCCTTGCTGCAATCCGTTGGTAACAAACAGGGAGAAAGCCCCTACTCCAACCAAAACAACCGAAAGGATATAGGCTATTTTTCGTTTGCCCAAGAAATTAATGTTCATATTCTTGAAAAGATTCTTGGTGATAGGTGTGGAAAATTCCAAGCTTCTGCCTTTTTTAGCAATGTAAGAGTCGACCATCAAACGGGTGATGAAAATTGCGGTAAAGAGCGATGTAACGATACCTATCAACAAGGTTGTGGCAAAACCTTTGATAGGGCCAGAACCAAAAATGAATAGAATAATCGCGGTTAATCCCGTTGTAATGTTTGCGTCTAAAATAGAAGACAACGCATTGCTGAATCCGTCAGCAACCGCCTGCGCTTTTCCTTTTCCTCGTGACAGTTCTTCCTTAATCCTTTCGAAGATAAGCACGTTGGCATCAACGGACATCCCAATGGTCAGAACAATACCAGCGATTCCCGGTAGGGTCAGTACTGCCCCCAAACTGGTCAACACCCCAAAAATCAATACAATATTGAAAATCAGTGCGACGTCAGCAAAGATTCCAGCTCTGCCATAATAGAAAATCATCCAAACCAAGACAAAGGCCATAGCGATTATGAAGGACATAAAACCGCTGTCTATCGCTTCCTGGCCCAGGGAAGGGCCAACTACTTCTGATTGAATGATTTCGGCAGATGCGGGCAATTTACCCGCTCGTAACACGTTGGCAATATCCTTGGTCTCGTTGACCGTGAACGTTCCGGTAATTTCCGAACGACCGCCCGATATAGGTCCTGTTGAGACCCCGGGTGCGGTATATACTTTATTATCCAGTACAATGGCTATACCCGTTTGATTGTTAAACGCGTCTCCCGTCAGTTTTTCCCATTCCTTGGCGCCACGTGTGTTCATGGTCATGCTCACCGCTGGTTTGTTGAACTGATCAAACGTATCTTGGGCGTCTGAAACTACATCACCGCTAATTCGAGGTACCCCGTCCCTATTGGACTTCAGGGCATATAATTCGGCGATTTCAACCTCTTTTGCCGGTCTCTCCCAGAGAAACTTGGTGAACTGAACATCATTTCCTAACAACCTCCTGATTTGTGGCATTCTCAAGTAGCCCCCAATTTCCGCGGTGTCCGACACCAAAACTCGGGCAATGGCATGACTTCCTGGATTGGCGGGAATGAGTTTGCTTAGCAGTGGATTTACTTCTGCGGTCAAATCCAATGAGTCCTGCGCCACATCGGAAAGCAAGGAATCAATTTCTGATTCTGGTTTGGATACTTCCTCTTCCTTCTCTTCTGGTTCTAAAATATCTTTCAAACGTTCATTGGCACTGATAAAAAAGGCTCCCAAACTTTGGTTGCTCTGGGGATAGGTTTCCCAAAATTCCAATTGGGCTGTGCTGGACAAGAGTTCCTGGGCCCGAGCTATATCCCGAGCACCTGGTAATTCAACTAAAATACGTCCTGAATTGCCTTCTCTCTGGATATTGGGCTGGGTTACCCCAAAGCCATCAATACGTTCGCGCAGAACTTCAAATGCAGAAATAATCGACTCGTCAATTTTTTTACGGATAATGGGCTTTACCTCATCATCACTCATCTGGAAATTGATGTCATCGCTCAAACCTTTGTTGGCAAAGATATCAGGAGAAGCCAACTTAGTCTCTCCCTTAATGTTGTCAAAAGCCTCAAAAAACAGTTCCAAATACGTGTTATCGCTGTTTTTGGAAGCAGTATCCGCATCGGCCAGAGCCTTGTTGAATACCGGGTTCTTTGTATTATTGGCGAGTCCTTTCAAAATATCCTTCACAGAAATTTGAAGCGTAACATTTATTCCTCCTTTTAGGTCAAGTCCTTTGTTCAGTTCCTTTTTCTTGGAGTCGTCATAACTTGTATATCCGAATACGGATGTGGGTCCTATGGAATCTAAATATGATGCTTCTAAAGCCTCACGCTTTGCTACATAATCTTCCTCTGCTTCCGAAATTTGACTAATGGCGAAGGTCTCGGCATCCTTTTCGAGTTTACTTGCGATAAACGTAAAGGATAACTGATAGATGCTCACCAAACCAAAAAGGATTGCGAAAAGCCTTATAAGTCCTTTATTTTGCATTGATTACTAAAATTTTAGAATTTTTCTTAAACAGCGTGCAAATATATCATTTCCCTTAAGATTTGCCAATAGATTTAAAGGGAATTGCAAGTGCTACGATGCGTACACACTGTTAAAATTGAGGTCGGGATTCCGAGTGAAGTGGGAAATCAAAACTAGTCGATTTCCCATATTTTGCGCCCGAAACGATAAATCAGAATGGCTTTGAAATATTACAATTGAAGAAGTCCATTGGTCTTTCCTACGCCTTCTGCACTTTCATGCATTTTTGCTTTTTCGGCCTCACTTAGTTCAATCTCAACAACTTTTTCGATACCATTCTTGCCCAAGAGTACCGGTACGCCTATACAAAGGTCTTGCAGTCCATATTCACCTTCCAAGAGTGTGGAACAGGGGAACATCTTCTTCTGATCACAAGCGATGGCTTGCACCAAGCCGGAGACTGCGGCTCCAGGAGCGTACCATGCACTGGTTCCAAGAAGCTTGGTCAATGTGGCGCCACCCACCTTGGTCTCTTCGACAACCCATTGCATTTTATCATCGGTCAAAAACTCAGATACCTTCAGGCTGTTTCGGGTAGCATGACTTATGAGCGGTACCATTCCCTTGTCACTATGCCCTCCGATGACCATGCCATCCACATCTGAAATGGGGGCTTCCAAGGCTTCTGCCAATCGGTATTTGAAACGGGCACTGTCCAATGCCCCTCCCATACCAATAATTCTATTTTTGGGTAAATCTGTTGTTTTATGTACCAAAT
>NZ_CAKZYF010000036.1 GCF_937884665.1 uncultured Allomuricauda sp.
TCCTGCCACCCCGACGAAACCATTTTTTATGGTATCATAGAATAGCTAACTTTATGATTATCAAGAATTTATTTTTTTGATATCATTTGGTTAGCTTTTTTTTATAAAAAAGGTGACCTATTCGGTTATCTAAAACGAGAGCAAAATAAAAATTCAAAAAAATTAATATTTGGTTTTGTGAAAACCGTGCCGACCTAGAATATGTCATTATATCCATTAGTACGCGTAGTCTGTTTGATGGTATGAAAGAAAATGGGCAAGCGAATATTGCTTCTTTTGGAGACTTGAAAATTTCATCTGTTTGTTCTGTAAGAATCACCTATAGTTATCAATGAAATAACTTCTGGACCCTGAAGGAACATTAGCCGCTAAATTACGTACTGTTGTTTCCATCGATTGGGTTACTTAAGGAAATTCTTTTATCATAATGGAAAATATCTCATGCCATACTAAAATTTTACAATTCCATCATTCTTGTGATTGAACAGGATTTTCCATTTCAGTTCAAGAAAACCGTTGGGGTCATGTACTTCTTAAATATGGAAAAGGAAAGAATCGAGTAGTTATGCAAGGTTTATTGGAGAATACAATGGAAATTACACCTTCAAAACACACGTCTTATAAAATACGTTCCTAGCTGTAAAACTAAAAATTGATGGATTCGATATTGTATTGAACCCATACAGCTTTTGATTATTTTCATTACCATTAGTAATTCCATACAAAGCAACGATACGCTTATAGCATTTTGAAGCCAAATGAACCTTGCTGACAAATAATTGATCTTGAACAACAATACCAAAAAATGGTTTCCACCGAACTTTGCTCACGTTAATCATTAAATATTGAGCACAATGGAAACTAAAAAAGTCATTTTGATAGCAGCATTGATTTTTGGTGGTTTTACTGGGGTAAAAGCACAAAAAACAGACGCTATAATGACCAAGACCCAAATTATCAATGCATCTGCTGATGAAGTTTGGGGAAGGTTGCGAAAATTGGATAAAATTGAGGAGTTGACTCCAGATTTTATAGGCGATTCCTGGGTTACCGGGACTATTGGAGTTGGAGCAACGCGAAGCTGTTCTGCCCCAGGACAAACTAGAAAGTCCACGGATAATCCAGCATTTACCGAAACCATCTTGGCCTATGACGATGAAAAACGATTTTACTCCTATGCTGTATCTGGAGTTCCAGCGAAGAATATGGTCAATTCCTTCAAGGTAGTGGACCTAGGTTACAAAAAGTGTATGGTAGTTTGGAGTTCTAGGGGCTGGACTTTTATGGAAAATCCACAAATGAACAAAGAACAGTTTGTGGGCTTTTTGGATATGGTCTCCAACCAACTAATGGCGCGACTCTACGAATTGCACAACTCTAAATCGTAATGCGAATCTCCAGCTGGCAAAATCATCTTTGAAACAAAGGTGCTTATGTCTTTTAATACCTTTAGGCAATGAATAAAATTGCAAGTTCCCTATTATCGTTCTTGTTTTCCCTATCAGGTTTAATGGCCCAAGAAGGACGTATGGTTTTGAAAAGTGACTTCCTAAATACCAAAACCGAGGTTCAAATTTTTCATTTGGGAGATAAAAATGAAATCGAATCGATAGTTTATTTTACTGATGGTGAAAAACTTATGCGAGCCGGTTTTTCGGAAAGTCTCATGGCGCTTTTCAAAAAAGGCAAAATCCCAAAGACGTATTTGGTCTTTGTGAGCTCGGTGAATTTAGATAGTGGTATTGATAAACGAAATGACTACTTTTTTTGCAATCCAGCTTATTTGAATTTTTTTGAGCAAGAGCTGATACCCCAGGTCGAAAAGGCGATAGGCCAATCCTTTACCGCCGAGTCACGGAGTTTACTCGGAATATCCTTCGGTGGTTTAAATGCCGCTTGGTTTTCCGCCAAATCCCAGCTTTTTGCGAAGTATGCTTTGTTGTCCCCGATTACCTATCCCTGTGAAAAACTCATCCAGGATATTACTTTTTCAAAAAATAAAAGCCTAAAAATCTATCTATCCACTGGAAAAAACGATGCGGAGAACTACGTGGTTCCCCTTCAAAATATTTACAATACAAAACAATACCGTATCCAGTTTGAGAAAACCCAAGGGGGGCATGATTTTGAAAATTGGTTGGGACAGCTCGAGAGTGTGTTTAACTTTTTGATGGATCAAAAATGATATTGGCCTATGAATCATATCAGCTTAAAGAGACTAGGGTATTTGAAAAAGTAGTATTCAAACCGCCATTTAAACCATCGGTGACTTTTGAACAAGAAGCCTGTTTTATTTATTCGGTAGCGGGAGAAGGGATGCTTTACGGAGGAAAGGAGAAGGGAACCATAACATCGAAAGAGAGCATTTTGATGAAATGCGGTTCGTTTGTGAACCACTGGAAAAGTGCGGGGAATAACGAATTTTGTGAGATTATCGCCATACACGTCACTCCAGGGATATTGGATTTTATTTACGAGGACGGCGTACCTGATTTTTTGAGGTCCAAAAATGTACTGAATCATCAGGTATTCACCAAGATTCCCCAGAAGACAATAATTGACGAATACATCAAAGGGTTACTCTTTTATTTTGAAAATCCAGAATTGATCAATGACGATTTGATAGTCCTAAAACTTAAGGAACTCATTCTTTTGTTACATACTATTGATTATCCGGGAATAAGGGAGCTGCTTAACGGCTTATTTGATCCAGTGGTGCTGAACTTTAAGGCCATAATACAGTCTCAACTTTTTGAAGAATTGGAGTTGAGGGACTATGCCGATTTGACCAATATGAGCATTTCCACCTTCAAACGCAGGTTCAAAGCGATTTTTAACGATACGCCGTCACATTATATTACCAACAAACGACTGGAAAAAGCAGCTCAGCTTTTGAAATTTACGGACAAAAGAGTGACGGACGTGTGTTTTGAATGTGGGTTTAATAGCCTCAGTACATTTTCCAAATCCTTTTCAAAAAAATATCGGCTTTCACCTTCGGACTACAAAAAAGACTCTTGAACTTTTTGAACAGATCTATGGGCTTATCCAACAAACGAATGATCATCATTATTTGGAAATTTGTGTATCCATCCATTGAAACAAACTGCCCAATACCTTCGAAATAATGGCTAAGGAACTAGGCAGTGACCAAAAAAGAAATGGCTCATAGTGCTAACATACAAGAATCAATAATGATTAATGTTCCCAAAGAGAAACTCTGGGAGACAACCGCGCTGCAATTTTCTAGGATAGGTGACTGGAGTTCGGGTGTGGTGCGTTCAAAAGGTAATGGCACTAGCCAACTCGGTGCAGCGTGTATGGAAAGACTTTGTGAACCCAGCTATCGGGGATTTACGAAAACTATCGAAAGAATAGTGGACTACTAGCCAGAAATATATCAATTTACCTATTAGATTGTAGCAGGCATGCCCAAAATGGTCCAAAGGGCTACGAACACCTGGACGCACATTGACCGCGGCGAGGCTACGCAAATCATGATGGATGTCAACATGGAGTTAAAAGGATTTGTAGGATGGTTAATGAGGAAACCTATGCAAAAACGGATGGGAAAAATCCTGAGGGAAAATCTAGAAGAGCTAAAAACATTTGTGGAGACCGGGCAGGTGCACGAAAGAAAGAAAAGGGTAAATTCTTAAAATAGACATAAAATTAGTAGACGACCGGTCAATTTTATATATTTGCTGCATAAACCATGGTACGTTATGCGGCAGACGGTGAAACCTAGTAAAAAAATGGATTTCCTCATAGAGAAGGGAATGATGTTATTGTGGAGCAAAGGATATAATGCAACAAGCGTCAAAGATATTGTCGATGCAGCCGAAGTACCCAAAGGCTCCTTTTATTTCTATTTTGAAAGCAAGGAAGATTTCGCCGTTAAGGCTATTGAAATGTATTTTGACAAAATATTTCCCCCAGCCTTGGAAATTTTGCAGAATACGATGGTAGGTCCCAAACAACGTTTAATCAATTTTTATGACTATCGGGCCCATATAGTAAAGGAAGAGTTCGACTGTAAAATGGGATGTATGGGCTGTAACTTGGCCAATGAAATGGGAGAGCACAGTGAAGCGATACGCAAATCGATAGAGAATAAGACCTATCTGATTAAGAAACATATCCAAGAAGTTGTGGAGGAAGCACAGAATTATGGTGAAATGGATGATTCCATAGAGGCCTTGGATTGGGTCAATTTTATTGAAGATGCTGGGAGAGGGGCTATGGTTAGCATGAAAGAGATGAATGATTGCTACCCAATTGAAAATTTCTTAAGAATGGTAAAGCGCATGCTGTAATTTTTTTGTTCAATTAATAGACGACCGGTCAACTATTTTTCGTGATCTGTCAAACGGATACATTCAAAAACGTCAATCTATAAACAATAAACCAAAACTGTCTAAAATGAATGCATTAAATAAGGCTGGGCGAGCCAGCAACACCTTTGCCAAAAAATGGGCTGAATTTGTGATTCGGTTCAAATGGTCTGTACTTATAGTTTCCGCCCTATTGGCGGTAGGGATGGTTTCTCAAGGAAAAATGCAGTTCGATGGGGATTACCATGTTTTCTTCTCAGAAAGCAATCCCGAATTAGAAGCTTTTGACGCCCTACAGGATAAATACACTAAGGACGACAATATTCTGATAGTGTTGGCCCCGAAGAACAAGAACGTATTTACACGGGAGAACCTTATGGCCATTGAGGAGCTCACCACCGAAGCTTGGAACACACCGTACTCCTCAAGGGTAGATGCCCTGACTAACTATCAACATACCCGAGCGGAAGGGGACGATCTTTACGTCGATGATCTTTCCTATCAATCTTTCTCCAAATCTGATGCTGACATCGCCAGGATACGGGAGATTGCCTTACACGAGCCACTTTTGGTACACCGATTAATAAATGAAGATGGGAGTGTAACGGCCATTAATGTCACGGTTCGCTTACCGGGCGAGAATAGTGCTTTGGAAATTCCCGAAGTAACCGCCGCAACACGCAAAATGATCATCGATTTCCAAACAGCTCACCCGGAGTTTGATATATATACCACAGGATTGGTTCCACTGAATACGGCCTTTTTTGAATACTCCGAGAAAGACTTCGCCAGGGTAGGGCTGATGATTCTTATTGTAATGGTGCTGACCCTTGTATTGACCCGAAATATTTTCGCGATGATTTCCACGTTGATGGTGTTCATGTTTTCCTTGATGGCCTCATTGGGTTTTATTGGTCTTTTTGGTATCAAGCTTACACCACCTTCGGCCGTTTTTCCCACAATGATTTTGACCCTGGCGGTCGCTGATAGTATTCACATTCTTATTACCTACCTACAAAAAGTGCGTACGGATGGGTTAGAAAAAAAGGAAGCACTAGTAGAAAGCATGCGATTGAATTTTATGCCGGTGCTCATTACGAGCCTCACGACCATAATCGGTTTTCTCACATTTAATTTTGGTGATGTACCGCCCTTTTGGGACTTGGGGAATATCGTTGCCTTTGGTATGACGATGGCCTTTCTTTTCTCTACGACCCTGTTACCTGCCTTGATCGCCATCTTTCCGCTTTGGAAGAAAAAAAAGGTTCAAGAACAAAAGAAAGGTTCCAGTTGGTATTCCAATCTGGGGCTTTGGGTGGTAAAACGCCCAAAAGGCATCACTGTAGCTTCCTTGGCCATTATAGTGGGCCTTGCTTATTTGGGCTCTTTCAATGTTTTCAATGATGAATTCGTCGAGTATTTTGATACCTCTGTGAAGTTTAGGCAAGACAGTGATTTTATCAATGAAAATCTTACGGGATTTTACAATGTTGAGTTCTCGGTAGGCAGTGGAGAAAGTGGGGGAATAAACAGCCCGGAGTACCTTCAAAAACTAAATGAATTCGAAAACTGGTTGGAAAATCAACCAGAAGTAGTCCATGTCAATGCGTTTACAGAGGTGGCGCGGAGAGTGAACAAATCAATGCACGGCGATGACAAGACCTATTACAAAGTACCTGAAAATAGGGAAGAAGCGGCACAATATCTGCTACTGTATGAACTTTCCTTGCCCTTTGGACTCGATTTGAACAATCAAATTAATGTGGATAAGTCCGAAACCCGGGTAACTGCAACTTTGGAGAATAACTCGAGTGTAGAGATGATAGCATTTGCCGAACGTGCCGAAAAATGGTTGGAGGACAATACCCCAAAGGCCATGCATTCTATTGGGGTAAGCCCCACTTTAATGTTTTCCAAATTAGGTTTCCGACAGGCGGATAGTATGTTCAATGGAAACGTTGTGGCCTTGATACTTATCTCTTTAGTATTGATGTTGGCCCTAAGAAATATAAAACTGGGCTTACTGAGCATTATTCCCAATGTTGCTCCAGTGCTTGTAGGTTTTGGTTTATGGTGGCTTTATAAGGGAACTATCAACACGGGAATGGTCATTGTTTTTGGGATGACGCTGGGAATCATTGTGGACGATACTGTACATTTTATGAGCAAATTCCTTAGAGCCCGAAGAGAGCTGGGATACTCCGCTAGAGCTGCTGTGGTATATGCTTTTGAAACCGTAGGTAGGGCTTTGGTGACCACCACCATAGTGCTGATAGCCGGTTTTGCAGTGCTATCTACCTCCCCTTTCGCTTTAAATAGTTATATGGCCCGTATTACCTTGATTATCATTACATCAGCCTTAATTATTGACTTTTTGTTGTTGCCTGCACTCTTGATATTGGTAAGTGGCGATACTACTCAAATCGCCAAACGGAGTACCCTAAAACCACAAGTTCAATTAGAAAAGTAAAATAAATTCAATTCAATAAAAGCAAATAGAGATGAAAAAACGATTCATGACCAGCATTACCCTTTTTACCGGTTTTGCTTTATTAAGCGCACAAACAGCTGAAGAGCGGGGTTTGGAAATCGCAAAGGCCGCAGAGAAAGCGGATTTGGGTTTTGGAAGTTCAACCGTGGAACT
This sequence comes from uncultured Allomuricauda sp., assembly GCF_937884665.1. Taxonomy (GTDB): domain Bacteria; phylum Bacteroidota; class Bacteroidia; order Flavobacteriales; family Flavobacteriaceae; genus Flagellimonas. The sequence goes on from NZ_CAKZYF010000036.1 coordinate 6,979, forward strand.
AAAGATGACCCTTAAGAATAAAAACGGACAAACTTCGGAACGCTACCTCGAGAACAAAACTTTGGAACTCACAGTGGATGGGGATAAATCCCTCATCGTATTCAATAGCCCAAAAGATGTCAAAGGAACGGCTACCCTAACATTTACCCATAAAGTGGGGAGCGATGACCAATGGCTGTACTTGCCTTCTATTGCTCGGGTGAAGCGTATATCCTCAAATAATAAATCTGGACCGTTTGTAGGGAGTGAGTTTGCGTATGAGGATTTATCATCACAAGAAGTGGAAAAATACAACTACAAATTTCTTGGGCAAAAAGGCCCTATGCTGATGGTAGAACAAGATCCTGTTGATCCTAAATCTGGATATACAAGAAGAATTGCTACCTATAATATGGACAAAGGATATCGATTGGAGAAAATTGACTTTTATGACCGTAAAAATGCACTACTTAAAACCTTGACGTATTCTGATTACAAATTGTACAAGGATAAATTTTGGAGAGCGGGCAAGTTAAAAATGGTCAACCACCAAAGCAATAAGGAAACCTTGCTTGAATTCAGGGATTATAATTTTGAATTAGACCTTTCTGATGAAGATTTCTCACAGGTAGCTCTAAAAAGGGTGGGCAGGTAAAAAAATGTGTTGATTGATGGATGCTCGTTGAAAGCAAAAGGCTGGCACTATAGATTCCCCCTCTGGCCTTTTGCTGACCATCATAGTATCGCAAAATGGTAGGAAAAAGTCTTATTTATCCAATTTTAATGTTTTGAAATCTCGGTTTGGGGTTGCAATCGCTGCTTTTGCCAAGCCTTCAGCTGCTTCCAGGTGATACGTTTTGGAACTGGGGTTGGGCAACTGATGGAACTGTGAATAATGGGCCTGGCCGGCTTTGTATTCTTTACGTATAACTTGGATTTGGAAGGTTCTCTAGATGTACGATTTACATTAGGTTATTTGTTTGATCGTACTTGTTCCGCTCTTATATCATAACAAAAACACATGGTTCGGAGTGATTTTACCAATTCTCATTCCTGGAATTAGACGCTCCGCATTTGTTCAAATTTAAAAGTATGACACACATTAGGCTTGCCCAAGGTTTTTATGAGCTTACCGGTCAATATCTGTGGATTTCAATTTTTATAGTAACTCAAGGTACATCCCCATTTCTCTGGTCGCAGGTAAAAGACCCTGAAACTAAAGCAACACATGATTTTGGGATTGAAATTGCAGCTGAGTATCGCTATTTTTATGATGGACCCCAATTTGCAGATCAATTAGATCAATATCCATCCCTAGCTTTTATCCCTGAGTATTCCGTGGAGCGGGACTCCGGGTATGAGAGCCTTAATTTCAAGGGTTTTGTAAGGCTTGATCGTGACGATGAACGTACCCATTGGGACGTACGTGAACTTTTTTATCAGAAGGCCAAGGGCAATTGGGAGTTGAGTATTGGGCTTAAAAAGATTTTTTGGGGGGTCATAGAAAGCAACCACTTGGTAGATATTATCAACCAAACCGATGCTGTGGAGACCTTTGATGGTGAACAAAAGCTTGGACAGCCCATGGTACAGTTCAGTTGGATTACCAACAAGTTCGGAACCTTTGATTTCTTTTACCTCCCCTTTCATAGACAACGGACCTTTCCAGGAGAAAAAGGACGTTTACGGTTCGGAACGGTAATCAACCAGGATGATATTGACTATGAAAGTGGGGCTGCGGAATGGAGACAAGACCTTGCTTTGAGATGGAAACACTATATCGGTGCTTTTGATTTAGGAATTTCCCACTTTTACGGTAACGGCAGGGAACCTTTATTTGTTTTCACTCCGGATGGAGAAATCAATTCCTTTTATCCTGTCATTAACCAGACCGGTTTCGACATGCAAATAACCCATGATGCTTTTTTATGGAAACTCGAATCTATTTATCGGTATGCAGATGCACAGGATTTCTTTGCCTTTGCTGCGGGATTGGAATATACCTTTAGTAATATTGATGGAAACGGATTGGACATCGGTATATTGGGCGAATACTTATATGATGAAAGGGACGAATTGACCCTGAACGGGCTTCAAAATGATATTTTCATCGCGTCTAGGATTGCCTTCAATGATGTACAAGATACCTCTATTCTCATAGGAGGCCTAATGGACCTAGAATCGAGTAGCAGGATTTTTAGTCTGGAAGCTTCAAGAAGGTTCGGATCCAACTGGACCGCTGAGGTGGAAGCACGTATTTTTTCGAGCATTGACAATTCAGAACTAATATTTGGTAATTTTCGTGAAGACAGCTTTTTAAGACTGGCGATATCTCGATTTTTTTAATTGTACGGCAAATGAACCTTGTCCTTTATCTTTAAATCTTAACAATAGTGTTGTAGTTCAAAAAAGAGAGAACCTAGCTGATAAGCGATACTTTTTCTGAACCTTTCGTTTATAACCTATGTTGTCGACCAAGTCAAACTCAAGGATACGTTGCTTAAAGTCTCCAATTTTCTTTTTTTTAGGATATACCTAAAATGCGGAACAATAACTCAACTTTCGTAAAATTGTATCTTTGGTCAGCGGTTGAAAACAGCTGTTCCGAATTACTTTATTGTTCTATTATGTTGTTTTCGATTTAGGGTTTATCTATATTTGCCGCCAATTTGGGAAAGGTTGATTCAAACTAAAAGCGATTCTCATCTGCTTTTAAACTGAAAAGTGGAAAATAGGATGCAATTGACCAAGGCATCTTATCAAGGCAGTGTGGATAAGAATAAGCTTTATTACGATTTTAAAAGGTCGCGTAGCTCAGCTGGATAGAGCATCTGCCTTCTAAGCAGACGGTC
>NZ_CAKZYF010000037.1 GCF_937884665.1 uncultured Allomuricauda sp.
TACTTAATATCTAGAAATTGTACAGTTGTAATTACTGGAAGAACCCAATCTAATTCGGATGCGGCTGTGGCGAAATTGGTTAACGAATTTACATGCATTTAAAGTAATCGGTAAAGCATCTTTGCAATTCTTATCCGAAGAAGCAGATTTCTGGGGTAATATCCAGGCGCCTTTTGGTGGTGTTACATGGCAAAATGGAATCGCAAAAGAACATTATCATCATGGTGAAGCTGGTAATTATGAATGTATTGTAAAAAGATTCAATAATGGCAAAGACGTACTGATCATTATAGTTCAAGCGAATCAGAAGCGCCGGAACATGTTTGATATTTCAGATGAAATAAAAAGTATTTTAAAATATGATTAGCCAGTAGGAACTATAGGTTTTTTTAATTTCCATCGGCTTTTCTTCTGTCTGTGGGGCAAGGTTGAATCTGAAAGGAAAGAAAATAAAATCGGAATTTTCATATCAATTGATTTACAGCAGTTTCGTAAAATACCTTACACCGGTCCTCTATTTCCCCCTATTTGATTGTGGTTATTGTTTTTAAGGTATACCGCTATTTACCGGCCTTTCTTTTAAAAATTCTATTACCATTGAGATTACATCTTTTGTTCTTAATATTCTAAAGTGTCCCGTTCCACTTACTTCTTTGAATTCAGATACCTTCCAATTCTCATGCACATTTTTTGAACGGGCTATGGGTATTACCCTGTCATTTTTATCGTGAATTATCAAAGAATTTTTCACGTTGATGTCTTTAACAAATTCACTTACGTTCAAGGTAGTGACATCAAGTTTTATTTCCTTTTCCAACTTTTGAATGAGTCTGTTTTTGACCTTATCCGTTATTCCGACCATTTCAGAAACATCATCGATTCGCTCTGTAAATTTGTCCGGTGTCGTCAACAAGATATATTTATCTATTTCTATGTCTTTATTGGTAAACAAGGCATACGTAGTCGCTACTCCTCCAAACGAATGGCTGATGAGTTCCTTAACCTGAAACCGTTTTATTAGGACCCCTACCAACTCAGTAAATTCAAAAAGACTGGTCCGACCTTTTGAGCTAAAACCATGAGAAGGCCCATCAAATGCATAAACGGTATAATTGTTCAAGAGAAGCGCTTCTATTAAATCCGAAAAATTTCCGGCCTGTCCTTCCCATCCGTGGATCAATAAAACGTCCCTTTGCCCTTTTTTCCAAGTATAAAGCTGAATGTCAAAATCTTTGAATTTTAAGATATTCTTGTCTGCTTTATCAAGCGTTTTTAACTCGTTTTCTCTCAGTTTACGTACCTGCGGATTTGTCAATTGTTTGTATGCAAACGAGGTAATCGAACTGGGGAAAAGAGTTGATGCTAATCTGACTATTGTTTTTCTCATTTTGTTTTTGCGACTTGCCGTAGCGTTAAGATATAAGAATACTAACGATTCTTTGATACTTACTTTCCCATTGGTTTATGCTGCTTATTTCATATCATTTAATTTCATTTTGGATGTTGCACTGCTTTTATTTTATTCAAGCTTAGCCCACCGTTCTATTTCTTTTTAAGTAGTTCCAAAATGTAATGCAACTGACCATCTCTCCCTTGAATTAAATCTTGAACCGCTAAACGAACCTCTTTATCTGGTAAAATACCGCTTCCTTTTTTAACCGTTTTATCGTTCACAAATCGATTTATTTTTACAAAAGGGATGAGAATTTTGATTTTTGAATTGGGTAAGGTATAAATTACGGGATATCCACCGGTTTGGGTGTAATATCCTCCTCCGGTTTCTTCTCCGACCAATGTGATGCCTTCATTCTTGCAGAATAATGCAAAACTAGAACCAGCGGAAAATGTTTTTCCTCCAATAAGTACATAGACTTTTCCGTTAAACCTTTTCTTGTTCGGTATCATGAAAGGTTCATTTTCATCTTTTGTCAACCGCCATTGGTTTTCTTTTTTTTCCGCATGCTCGTAGTATTTTTTGAAGAACGTTTCATAAGTATATCCATTCACCAAATTTTGACCGTATCTTTTTTCCGGTAAAACAGCAGTGACGACTTCTGATGACGAACGCTGTTTAAACGGCATCCTTGCCACGTACGAAAAGGTATTGATGGCATTTAAAGGATACCCTCCTTCATTTTGCCTGATATCAATAATTAGATTTTCACATTTTTTTCGTTTGATTTCTTTAAAAATGGCTTTGACCGCAGATTGGAATTTGGCTACTTCCAAGGTAAATGTATTAAGGGTCAAGACAGCGGTATTCAGGGAATCTACGAAATATAAATAGGGTTCTTTTTTTCTCAAAGTGTTCTTGGCAAAATGAGAGTTCCTTTTATTGAATCGCCTACCAATACTTTCAAAAGATTGGCTTTTTATTTTTTTAGTGATAAGCTGGTACGATGGGGTTTTATATTCTACCAAATAGGTCGATTTTGTCCCAAACTCATAAAAATGCAGAATTCCAAATTCCCTTTCTATCTGTCGCTCTTTTTTCGTTGTATTGAAGCCGTCAGAAGGCGCATATTTTAACAACGATTTTCTTATCGCTGAGCTATTAATTCCATCTATCGAAATTATTTCGGAACCTACCGGAATGCCAAAGTCATCCGTGTCCGTATACAACCTCCCATTGATAATTTTTAGCCATAATGGGAAAAGGTGGGGGATAGCATCGAGTTGAGGTCGCATCACGATGAGGTGACCGTCCCTAATATGGTCCGTTAATTCAGTGATACCCTTGTATAAATCAGTATTGTTCTCAATTGTCTTTAGTTTTTTCCCCTCATATTTGGCAAATAAGCTATCCCATTGAGATTTGGTGGTATATTCATATAGACTGGGATGTCCTTGCGTTAGTACATTTTTTAGAATCCTATAATCTTCAAAGATTTGCTCTTGTGTCAGCTGCTTTTGACCGAGAATTAAAGAGGGTAACAGCAGAACTGGAATTACTATATTGAATTTCGTTTTCATTTAAGGTGTGGTAACGGTCACGGCCATGATTTCTTTGTGAAACCACCCGTCTGCGCTTACTTAAGCTTTGCGAAGCTAGGAGGAGTTTCCCAAGTGGAAGAGCAGAAGTAATGGGTTCTATCCATGGTTGGCTATGGTATTCAATTTAAATCAAAATTCATTTCAAGATATATTTAGGTCAAAACTTTTTATTAAAATATTGAAAATACCATAATAGTATTCATATTCGCTTATGCTTTTGGCGTTCACCATTTCTTCTTTTGATACATTGGTTTCTTCCAACATTAGTTTTTTGAAATTGAATCCGTATAATTTTTCCGTTTTTCCAATTAACAACCTCGCATCCCAGTCATAAAAACGTAGCGCGATGGTCTGAAAAGGAATCAGGATATCACAATTGACAAGTTTCTTGAAACGATGTTTCAATAGAACCAATTGACATAATTCTTCATACTGATTTTTATCGATTTCGTTGTCATAGGGGCTCCAACCAAGTAAAGAGGACACCCTTCGCGACAGTGTAGCAGTCTCCAAATCAAGATAATCTGCATAATGGGAAGAATTGTTTTTACTGATTATTTGCCTTACTGGTTGATTAAACGCATCGCTCCAATATTCAAAATGGTCAAACTCCTTTTTGGGTACAGGTTCTTCCAATACTCCACTTTCGGGGTTTTTGAGAAGTTTCCAAGTATTGAAATCTATGTTAAAAATAGGTCTGTTCATTGTATAGAGCGTTGGTGTTTTTTTGGTATTTCCCGATGCTTTACAGATTAAAATTATAGCAAACGGTCTCGTCTATGATTTCGTTGCGGCACCAGTGAAGCAAATCGGCGTTTGCAAGGATAGCTATTCTTGGGCACGGTTTTTTATTTCGGTCAGTTCAAAGAACCGATTGATTTTGGTTAAAAATTCGTTTTTCGATGTATTCCTGTTCAGCATGTTATAAAACGGATTGTTTATTGATTTATCAATCAGTTTTCCGTTCCGGATTTTCATTAAATGTGGAAATCGGCCATAATTTTTCAGTTTGTACAAAGCCTGTGAAATAAATTCCACGTTATAGTTCGATTCCACTTTTTTCCCGTTCAGATACACGATTTCAATTCCATCCGTCAAATTCGGTAGGATTTCCTCCTCAATATATTTTTTTGAGTTCCTTCGATTGTTGTAACAAAAAAAGTTCTTTCCATTGATCTCGCTGAGAAAGTCCGAATACTTTTTTTCAAATCGTCTTCTTTGAAGATATTGAATTGGATAAAGAATGAGCAGTAGAGGTAAAGACAGAACAAAAATGGGAATTCCAACAATTACAAACAGAACAAATACCAATATGTGACTTCCCTTTTTCAATTTTTTTCAAATGTGGCCCACCGGCCGGGCAAACAAAATGTTGTCGTTCGTTTTAAAAGTTAATTAAAAATAAGATGTTGCCTACGCCCTGAAATTTTATTTTTATTGATTTGACCTGTAATGTCCTGTACATTAAGGTTAGGGCACGTTTTTTTCAATTGTCAGTGAAAAATTGTCAACAAATAGTTCAATATCTGCAGATGTTGGGTTAGCAGTGGCGCCAAGCTGAATTCTTTCGTAATAAATGGGTTCTTGCAAATTGAAATCTATTCCTTCTTGGGCAAATAAATCTCGGAACTTTTGGGCGTTGGGCATATTTGCTCCATTGCTGTTTATTACTTCTATTCCATTTATTAGAAGTTTAGTAAGTCCATTTTCATCGTCAGCTAATATCAATTCCCACTGCACGGTAACCCATTCTTTTCGTGGAAACGGAAATGATGTTTGCTGAATTGTGTTTTCTGCGATTTTACCTCTCTCAATCGATAGAAAGTCATTTCCTCCCGACATTTGCAATCTAATCCCGGGACATTGATTCTCGACATTTGCGGTATTGTCCCAGCAAGAACAACATTCCAAATCAATTAAAAGTAAGTTTTCGATATTCGCATCACTATTTATATAAAAATCCGCATTGATACTTACCTTATCCGCTTCAGATGCATTGAAACCTTCTTTTTCAATGTCCATTTTCGATAGGATAGCATCCGATTGATTGGCAAGCAGACGCAACGCACCTTCTCCTTCTGAAAATATAGTTCGTGATATTGAAATTTCGTTGGTTGAATTAGCGGGATCGACCTGCTGTATTCCAGTCCAGCGACTACCATTAAGTGGGAAAAGCTCGTCAACAGTATTGTTTTGTGTTTCAAAACCGTCTTCGAATGTAAAGTTGTTGATGTTGGATTCCACTAAAGGGTTGTCATCGTTTTTACAAGCTTGTGACAACAATCCGATGAAAATCAATACAATTACCTTATAGGGTTGCATATGAACTAAACGCATCGCTGTAATTGTTGTTGTATCATCTAAAGCCAAATGCGCCCTAACGGCCTGGTATAAATGCCGTAGCGTATTTGTATTACTTACTTTTTGATGTATTCAATTCAAGAAAATGTTGCATAACCTTCAACTAAAATGGGAATGCGCTTTAGCGGGTTGAAGCTTCGCGGTTTTTTTCGTTAGTCCATTAAGGCACTCATTTCGTAAGTTCCTTTTTGTTTTTGTTATGGTGATTTATGGGAATATTAAAACGCAGCTGTTGTTTTTCAGTTTTTTCCAAAATCCTTTTTTCAGTTTCATTTGCCTGTCCTTAGCCAAGTAAATTTTTGGGAGTTACACTTAACAGTGTTGGCTACGGGAAGTTGCGTGAGTTAGCATTTGATTTGCAAGGATTTTCAGAAGTAGGCGAGAACAAATAATTACCTAAACCCCTGTTGTACATTGTTATTTTTGTTTCAATTGCAGTAAAATCTTTTTTCCATTTTCATTTTCTGGATTTAATTCAATTGATCTCTCATACATTTCAATGGCTTCTGCCTTTCGATTTGATTTCAATAAAGCCTCGCCATAACTATCATAGGCATTAAAACTATCTGGAAACAAAATTGTAGTTAATTTGAAAACTTCCAAGGCCTTATCTAATTCTTCATTTTCCAAAAAGGAATATCCCAATGCATTCAAATCTTGTTCTGAGCGATTATTTATCTTGGCTTCGATAGATAACGCTATGGCATTATCCAAAGCTTTATGCAACAGTTCACTTTGTTGCTCTTCATCTAGGGTTTTTGAGTACGCTTTAATAATTGCATTGATGATTAACGCAGGGTTGTCTTGAAATACGGCATGACCACTTCCTTTGGCGATAATGTTTGTTACATTCTCCTTACGGTCACCCAGTTCCGTATGCAGTTTTCTCCATCTTTTTGAAAGTACTTCAGGAAAACCCGGGAAAGAGTTTTCAGGAAAAATATTTAGTATTGGGATGTTTTCCGGGAAATCCAGGTTCCTCACATGTCGCATGGTTTCCTTGAAATTAATGTTCAAATAATAGTCGCCAGAAGGCTTTGGTATTGAACTGATATCTACATTTTGATCTCTCATTGTAAGCAGTTCCTCATTCCAAAAATCAGGGGGAGTAGCATCGATTAGAACCACCGATATCACTTTTTTAGGGTGGTTGTGTGCGTACAACAGATTGTACAACCCACCGTACGAGTGGGAAACCAGAATAACTTCATCATCAAAACCTAATTTTGAAAGGCCTGTCCCGAGTTCTTTAATTCCATTTACTATTCCAAAATCCGATTCTTTTTTTAGACTTGGGTTCAATTCACTTTTCCCGAATCCAGACCGGTCATAGGTAATCAGGGTTGTACCGGTAACTTGATGTATTTTATCCAGTATGCCTTTCCAAACGGAACCATCATTACCTCCACCAGCTTCAAAAAGAATTGGGGTTCCCGACCCGCTCATTATGTTAAAGTGCATTTTATAGCCTCCAATATCTACTAGGGTATCTCGGCTTTGCGAATACAGGGACAGCGATAAAAAAACATTGCGAAATTAAAGGCGAAACATTTCATTGGTTCTTTATTTTGAGTAATACTGTAAAAAGCCCATTGATGGCGATGCGCAAAAGGGGAGCGCACAGCATATTTTCTTTTGGGCACCCGAAGAAATATGTACATCAACGGTTGTTATAAATGGCGTAAGCCCACATCTGGTATGTGAACATTTTACGCTTTTGTGCACAGTTATTTATTGGTTTCCAATATTCCCGTGTAAAAGCTGTCCAAATATAGAGAATTGTGTGTGTCTTTCTCATAAAACCCGGTTGTCAAATCAATGTATTCATTTGTTTTGAGTTCTTTGATAAACTCCTCTATTTTCATTTTATGAAACCCAGGTACAGGTTGGTAGGTCAAGTGTATTTTTGTTCTTTTTGTGTAATTCTTCGATTTGAACTTCTTGATGACTTCTCCATCGCTAAACCAAATGGAAGGGTCATAAATATGTAGAATTTCGAAAGGGTTTTCAAGTGATAAAATATAACCACCGAAATAACCTCCATAAGAATGACCGATTAATGTCTCGTGATTATTGGTAGAATAGTACTCATTTACGTTAGGTATCAGCTCTTTAGTTAGATAATTATAAAATTTCATTCCGCCACCCGAATTCGAGTCGTTGTACCAAGTAGAGTCCACCTTTTCTCCATTATATTCAATTTCCGATTTGCTGAAGGTTAGGTCTTGTCCCCTTTTGTTTTCCACTTCAACATGGGGAATGCCAACTATAATTGAATTTTGTATTTTCTTATTTGCCCCTAAATCGAACGCCATGCTCTTGACTAGGTCAAATCTCCATTCTGCATCAAGAACATAGATAACGGGATAGTCCAATGTATCAGAATAGTGAAGTGGTAAACTGATCCAATGTGCTCTGCTCTCATTTAAGTAGTTTGAATGTATGTTGTGCCGTATTGTTCGATTTACGCAAATAGTATCCTGCCCGAACAGGTTTAGGGCAATCAAAAAAGGTAGTAGAACAGTTAATTTTCTCATTATTATTATTATTATTGAAGTTTGCGTTTTAAGCGTACACAAGGGTTTCGGTTATGAACAATTAGGGACTTTCAGTCTAGACTTTTCGGTTAAGTACTGACTTCATTTTTATGAATTGGTCGGTTTTATCACGTTCTGCCAAATTACTTGTAGTCCACGTTGGTAGTGGTATTTAGTCTTAAGTCCCCCAGTGGCACAGCAATTATATCATCACCATTGGAATATATGAATTGATTGGTTTCCCATAAAACATTGCCGCTCCATCCATAAGGCAGCATGTTCAGTTTTTTAGGTTCCGACCAGTTTTCCTCTATCGAGTTGTCCATTTTATAGCTTATAAAAAATCCTTGTTGTGATTCATCGCCTTCAAAATATCTCGTAAATAGTATGAAACGTCCGTTCTTGTCAATATAAGGGCTGAATTCGGTGGCATGAACTGTGTTTAATCCATCCAAAGCATCTGTTATTTTAAGCGTATCGTTTTCCAATCTTCCTTTAACGATATCCCCGTTATTGTCAGGTATATAGAAGTAGATCTCTTTTTCGGAATACCAGTAAAAATAACCTCCGGAAATTGATGATTTTTCAGTTAAATTGATTGGTTCAGACCAGCCCTCTTGCGTTCTTGATGTAATCTTTATTATCTCCGAACCGTTTTCTTTAACTGAAAAAATTATCCTATTGCCATCGGGGGAAATCGCTCCATTATAAATCGAGTCGAGTAACTTAACGGGTCTTGGTTCCGTGAAGAGACCATTTTCATAATTTGTTATGAATGCGGATTGGTTTTCCCAACCGGATGTTCGGGTTTGAAAAACCATAGTATTGCTTTCAGTAAAATTGATGGAATTTTCTGAAAATTCCGCTGTGGATAAAACTTCAGGATAAAAGACATTATCTTCTGAAACGAAACTGGAATCATACAAAACCTGTCGAATTTGAATTTCGGTAATAGTATCTTTCATTATTTTCCTACGGATTATCCATTCTTGGTTGAGGTCGATTGAATCGTATTTGAAATGCCTATCATGGAACATTTCGCCCTTTGTGTTGGTGAAAAATATTCGTTCAGGATAGCCCTGCTCGGTGTATGATGTAGAATCGTATCCCTGGATTTTGTCGCCCTTGAATGTTGCCCTGTAGGTTTTACCATGTTCATTCAGGTCATCTACCATGGTGTGGAAAACGACACCAGTAGAATCGATCCATTCAGTAACTTTTGTGCTGTCGTTTGTAAACCTTACTTTTTCTGTAGCGTATAAATTTTCTCTGGGCTCTTTATATTTTGCGCCAACTTGAATCCAGTTTTGGTCGTATTCATAAATATAGTCCGTCATAATTTTGTGGGAAGCATCCAATTCGATCCATCTATACGGTTTTCCGTTTTCAAAATAATAGGTCAATCTGGACTTTATAGCCTGGGACGTCCCATCTTGCGGGAAACTATAGTAATTGATTTTTTCGAAACGAACTATCTTTTCCGGCCCGGTGCGGTTGTTTTCTTCGGTACAAGCCAATATAAGTAGGGTCAGGAGTGACCCATATTTAGCTTTAGTCATTTTGTTGCATGCTATTGTTGGCAACTGTCATTTTAACGATTATCAACTTTTAATTTATCTCTGCCCTCCTGGCATTTTAATATGGCTTCTATCGCATTTTCATTTTCGGGATTCAATGTTAAGGACTTGGCGTAGTTTTTTATTGAATTGTTCCAATCCTTATTTTCGAGATAGGCTTCCCCCAAACTATCATAAAGGTCATAATCGTTTGGCATCAAACTGATACCATACTGAAAAACCTTTATTGCCACCTCTGGATTCTTTTTATGGTCTAACCATTCATATCCAAGTATGTTTATCGTTTCATTGAATTCCATGTTTACTAATTCTTTTTCGGAATAGCCCTCTGGATTTATTTGTTCTTGTAAAAATAAAACGGGGTTATCGACGTCATTATATTTATAATAAAACCTACTTCCCAAAGACTCTTTGGGAAACAAGTCGACCATCATAATTTTATGGTTCCCCATTTTTAATTCTTTCATTAAATCTAATTCAACAAATTCTGTAAAATCTTGATATAAATACACCCTTATCTTGAGGGTAGTAAGATCATATATGGTAGAATATTGGGTAGAAAACAAATCTGAACTTTTCTGTTTCATACTTTTCATGGCATTGCTACAATAGTCTAAAGTGGCTTTTCCCCTTGTAGTATTAAGAAATTCTTGTCCTGCTTGAAACCAGGGAAGAGTAACTTCCTCAACAGATTGTATTTGAGAATAATAAAAGTTAGAAAATGATTTTTCCGATTCTTCGCCAATGATCAATAGGTCACCTTCAACAATTAAATACGTTCCTGATTTGTCAACGAATACGACCATGCTGCTCGAAAGAGCACTTAAATCAATTGTTTCCAAGTATGCTTTAACTTCCTCTACAGTGGACATGGTTTGCATGATATTCCTAATAGCTTTTCCTATGGGCAATTTTTCTTTTCCTTCGGTATTCTCTATAGGTAATTCTGGTGCATAAAAGCCATCGAAGACCAAACCTACTTCGTTTATCGCTCCTTGGGCAAAATTATTTAACTGTCCCATATACATTACGCCAAATTCTTTATCACCAGCGACTTCAAACCAAAATTGATTGTTTGGACTCAAAAAATCTTCATTATTACCAACAATAGTTTTGCCATTTTTAGTGATTTTATACATACTACAAGCAATTCCCATTACTGGGTTTACTAAAAAGACTATCATTAAAACCGCAATAGATTTATTTTTCATTCAAATATTTTTTAGGCCAACAACTTTTTAAAGATGCCATTACTAGGTTAGTGTTATAGCTTTTTTATGGTGATACCAGAGGTCTCGGCTATAACATCGCCGCCAGCACAGGAATTTTTTATTTGATTGAAGCTACGAAAAAATGGCCAAGCGATAAGCCGTGCGTTAAAGCCCTTGTTGGCCGATGGCTTTATTTTCCATATAATTCTGGAGTCACAGAATTTTTTGTCACAAAAACACCATTCTTGTCATAATATTTGTAGTCCATCGTTATTTTATTATCTCTGTAAAATTTTAATTCGGGAATGGTTTTTACGTTTTCGATAATGCTCGGTCGGATATATTTATTTACCGTATCTAGATGTACCTCGGATTTTTCCATGCCAAGAAGTGTATAGTGATAGATAAAATTCGTTTTCCCTTTTGAAGAGGCACTGTCCAATCTTGAATACTCATCAATTTTCATTGGTGTTTGTTTATTCAATTCTAAAGCTACATTTTCCAGTTCAGCTTCCAAGTCGGTTTTAAAGAGCTGTTGCACCCCATAGAAGGATAGGGCAAAAGCAATCATTCCGACTATTGTACCGATCATTTTTCCTTTTTTTGACTTGTCTTCTTTGCTCATTCAGTATTTTTTCTTGTTGCTAACGGATGGTAAGGGAACCGTTTTAATGGCTTATATACGTTGTTAACCGCGGTATTTTATTTGCTGGAATAGGGTTCATCTAGAATTTGGCTCACTCTTGAGAGAACCTGCCAAGAACCATCCGCATTCCTTTGCCAAATATCAATTGAAACAGAATACGGTGGTAGTTTTCCAACACCTTCCTGTTGCCAATCCATTGACATTGCGGTTTTTGCTATGACAATATCACCAAGTTCCTCGAGTATTTCAAAGTGTGTCACGTCCATTTTTTCAGCACTCATGCCGGGCATACCTAGATACATTTCCTTGCTTATGGGAAGGGCATCTCCGTAGACTCTTTTTAGTCGAAAGTCACGGTGCATTAGGGCAGCTACGGTTTTCATATCATTACCCACAAGAGCAGATGCCCATTTCTTCTCCTGAGCCATAAGCTCATCAGTGAATTTACTTTCTTGTTCAACAGCGTTTTCCATAGCCCCACCGGTTTCCGACGTTGTGTCTTTTTTTTGGCCCGTACATGATATTGCTAGACCAAATGTTAACAATAGACCGATCTGTTGTGCAAAGTGTCTGAGAACCGTGGATGAATTTTCTAATGTGTACATCGTATTTAATTTAAAGAGGTTTTTATTGCTGCTAAGGGTTAGGCTATGATTTCGTTATTGTCTCCAACCTGCAATCTTTGATTGCGGGAGGAAGACCTAAAAGCGTAACATTATTCTGCTGAGAAATCAGCCATTGATTTATACTTTTATTTTAGTGCGGTACAAAACCACAATGAATCATAGCCCTTGTTGTAAACAGTTTTTCATTCCCAAATAACCTTTCCAGTTTTTAGCTGGGCATTATTTAATTCCTCAAACTTTTCTTTAGTCATATAATGACGTAACGAATGATACTCTTCCAAAAAGCCTCGCGCATTGTTACCAATAATGGATGGGTCGTATTTTGTTCCAGACCAAGTCGTTTTTGCCCAAGGTAGGTTTTCTTCGTTCGGTGTGAAATCAAATGACCAATCTGGATAAACCGACATCCAACGCCAAGTGAACGCTTGAGTTCCAGTATTTCCCCAATCTATCCAAGTAATTCCGTTCTCTGCTATGGCATTTGAAGGTCGGTCTTCTTTTCGGGAGTATACAATAATGTAATTTCTGTTTTCATCGAGGATAATCTCATCATCCATAACACTTGTATTTTCTAAGCCTTTAACTTTTGAAAATGGGAAGTCTGCGTCATAGGTTGTCATCGACCAATATCTGCATTGGGCGGCTTCCATTATTTTTGCACCATCTCTTGTGTCTGGAAAAGTGGGTAATTTCCCGGTTAGCACAAAAACTTTCCCCTTTTTGATAGAAACGCCTGATGTCAGATAACCTATATAATTACATCCTGTTGCGTGCGGTTCCAATGATGCAGGAAAGGGTTGATTTTCTCCTCTTCCCGTGACCCCTAAGTCAAGTTTCCTCACATATTCTTTATCCTCTTGCTTTTCTTTATAAAGCGCCATTGAGCCACCAGTAGCTATTTGTAAAAAAATACCGTACTGTTTGTCCCAACCTTTTTCTTTTCCATTGTAAGGTGAAGGGTTTCTGTTACCAATTGATCGGTTAGCCATGGTAGTTTCACCAAGTTGGATAAATCCTTGAAAATCTGAGATTATGAAAAATTGTTCTCCCGTAGGTAATTCAAAATAAATTTCAGGTAAATCAACTCCACCATCAGGAAAGTATTTGTCATCCGATGCATAATACCGTATCCAAACGTCACCAAAATCCCAAACTCCTCGACCGTGTCCGCTTTTTGTATCCAATCCCCATGGACCTTGAACTTGAATCGCACTTCCATATCTTTTGTTTCCTTTTCCTCTATACGGTGGATTGTGCGCCTTATTAAGTTTTGAAGGGTTACCCAAAGCCATTTCATAAGTTACTTCATAACTTCTGTTTTCAGCCTCTCTGTTTGCGCCAACTCTAAATGGATTTATATGTCCTTCTAAAGGCTCAATATCTACGTCAACAATTGCAACTTCACCTTTACCGGCCCACTTATCATAACGATATTCTTTGGTATCCAAAGCCGGTGAAACTTGAATGTCAAAAAACCGGCAATGCGGAAATTCACCTTTTATTTTCAGTTGGGCACCAAATGGCGCATATAAAACGGGAGCTAACAAATAGGTGCAATTTGGGTCTGGAAAACTACCGTATAATGAATCAAAATTAATTTTATGGGCAGAACGCTTGACCCAAACATCATCAAGATGTAATTCTTCGGGTTTTACCAATCGAAAATTTTTGTAGCGTTTGTTGTCATATCCCATTGGTAGAATTTCTTGAGGTATATTTGATGAGACCTCTCCCTTGTGCCATTTTTTAATATAGCTTTCGAGATTATTTGAGATTTCTTTCGCTTCGGTATTCAAAGTTTCTTGAGCACGAAAGGGATAATGTGGTGTTTTGGGCAAACATCCAACTAAAATCAAAAATGCACCGATCAAGGGCAGATAGTTTTTCATTGGTCAAAAAATTGTCTACAACGGTCTAGGCTATAATTTCGGCGTGAAAAATCCATTATGATTTTTCAAGCTGCGAAACCAAGCCACTTAAAAATAGAAAATTTTAAGGTTGGGAGGGAGGCCAAGCTGAATTATAGCCCATGTTCCGGTTAGTGTTTTATTTGTTTTTTAAATCTCGATAAGCTTTTAGTACGAGTCCCGCGCTGGCGATTCCTCCAAAAATTCCGATTAGGTACATGTCAGAAAACAATAGAAAAATTCCAGCTATGAATCCCATTATTCCAAATGTTAATATAGTTTTGGATGCATTGGTTTTATTCTTGTCCATTTTTAGTTTTTAGATGCTGTTCGGTTTTATGTCACTTATTATCAGAAGGATTGTTAAGATTGGTTGAATATCTGCCTTTCATATAACCTAATGAGGCCTGAATAGTCATATAAGTCGGGGAGTTAGATTTAAGTCCATTAGTTTCAAAAATCCAGTGTACCAAAACCAGCGTCAAACGCATTGTTTCGATTAGCCGATATGTTTCTTTTCCCTCCAAATTTTATTCATATCAAGTTTTGGGACATAGCCAATGTTGGC
>NZ_CAKZYF010000038.1 GCF_937884665.1 uncultured Allomuricauda sp.
TCATTGTCATGACAAATCTTGCTTTTGCTCCCGAAGGTCGCAAAAGAAAAAAAGGATTATGAAATGAGCCATAACCACTTTTGAAACTTGGAGATATGCTAAATGGCGAATTACATCTGACCTATAAAAAACAATTGACTATCAACAGATGAAACGGGAATTCGTCCAGTTTAGGTGCTCAGTATATGAGAAGAAACTGCTGAAAGTGAAGGCCAAAAAGTCAGGTCTTTCTATCAGTGAGTATTGCCGTCGTGCCGCATTCGATGATAGGATTATTGAACGATTGTCTGAAGACCAAATCGAAGCTTATAAACTATTGGTAAAGTACCAGAACAATTTCAAACGTATCGGGAATATGTTTCGAAAGCGAAATCCAAAATTAGCAGATGAAGTCACCCAACTGGCAAAAGAAATCAGGGAACATCTTTTAAGTTTTAAGGTATGATCGGAATGGGAAAATCCATATCGCACACATCGGCATCGATGGCCTATGGACTTCGGGAAGAAAAGAAACCGGAGATTGTCCATAGCCAATATTTGGCCGGGGAAACCCCAAAAGAGATTACCCAAGAGTTCAGGACCATCCAACTACAGAACCATAATTGTAAAAAGAACACCTTGAGTTTCGTGCTCAGTCCGACCATCAAGGATGGGCAAGAAATGAAAAACAAACAGCTCCAAGAAATCACGCAACGCTTTTTAAAACAGATGAAGTTAAGGGAGAACCAGGCCATTGCCTTTGTGCACAGAAATAGAAAGCACGTTCATATCCATTTGTATGTGAACCGAATCAATTTTCAAGGGCAAGCCTATAAAGACAATTTTATAGGGAAGCGGAGCCAACAAGCAGCTGAACGGGTGGCAAAGGAAATGGGCCTGACCACAGTACGGGAAGTCCAACAACAAAAACTGGACAAGGCCAAGGATATGCGGATGATTCTCAAAAGAATCCACGAAAAGGTCATCAGCGAGGTTAGGCCAAAGGACTTTGACCAATACATCAAGGCTATGGAAGCCTATCCTGTAAAGGTCATCCCATCCATAAACAAACAGAACCAATTGCAGGGCTTTCGATTTGAGTTTGCAGGGCAG
This sequence comes from uncultured Allomuricauda sp., assembly GCF_937884665.1. Taxonomy (GTDB): domain Bacteria; phylum Bacteroidota; class Bacteroidia; order Flavobacteriales; family Flavobacteriaceae; genus Flagellimonas. The sequence goes on from NZ_CAKZYF010000038.1 coordinate 1,093, forward strand.
AATTTAAAAGGCAGTGAGGTACACCGTTCCATGTCCATGAACAAAATAGCCGAACAAATTGGTTTCAACAGAAATGTTGTGGAGAAAGTCAAAGCCGAAAATACCATGAAACTGATGGGTAAAACGGTAAGCCTCTCCCCTAACCTCGTAGCTAAAATGGCAACGAAAGCAATCTCAAAAACCATCAAAAGAACCATTGATAGTGGAATAGGAATCGAAATAGGAATGTAACATTATGGAAAAACTGGACGAAATAGCAGAATTGTTGACAGAGGAACTGAAGAATTTTGAACACTCCATTAATCGAATGGAAAAACTGAAAGAGTTTCTTATTGGTTATAAGGTATCGGCTGACACCTCTGATATTGATTACCTACTCAAAGGATACAACGACAGCCAGAAGAAGGCCGTTGAAGAACAGAACAAGCTATTGGCCAATGTCATCTACCATGTGAAGAAATCCATTGTCTTTCCAAAATGGGCGGTAAAACTATTCTGGGGTTTTTTGGTGATTGTTTTACTAGTCTTGGGATATGCTATATTCCAGATTTCGAACATTCCCCAAAAGGAGCAAGCTGCTTTTTCACAAGGTGAAAGTAATGCCGTTAGGCACTTTGAGCGGTTTATGGAGGAAACTCCAGAGGCAGGTGCCCTTTACGAAGAATGGCGCGATCCCAATGGCAAAAAGTAGTTTGCGCCCTATCCGATTTTTGCTTCACGCTTATCTGCCGGAACACTACAAAAACCGAACAGGAACCGTGCGCAAAGTTTGGGGTAAGATTTAGGAATTAAGCAATTTTACTTTAGAGAGTAATTCATTATGGAAAATACTCCTTTCATCACTCAATTTCTTATAGTAGATTATAATGCTATTGACGTCAAACGAGGGTAGCTCCAAATATCAAAACTAATAACTTGTGGTGTGGCAATATTATTTCAAACTACATGTTAGTCAAAATTGAATCGGTGCTAACCCAAGGAATTATTAAAATAAATCAGAAATGAATTGGACTTAAAAACAATTAAAAAAAATGGAGTAGGCGTACTAAGACGGTATTTGCCAAATTTATTTTTACATCTTGATGTAAGCGATATTGAGAATTTTATTGAAAAAGGATATAGTCACTCCTTGACCTTAACTGAAGGAACCCCTTTGAATAACTTTCTAGGCTTATTCTTAAGCCTAGTCATGAGTTCGGTCGGGCAGGGATCGGTTATAATTATTAGAGAAATGGAAATCTTTAACTATCTATTAGGTGAGTTTCATAGAATAGTTGGTGAGAACCGCAATTTCAAGAACCTCCTTCAAGGTAACATTAATGATTTTAAGCAGAATAATTTTCTCAATACTTTAAGTGAAGTTGCTGCTTTACTGGAACTGTCGAAAAGTTATAATTTTTTGAATTATGAATACGAGATGCCAAACGGCAAAAGCATTGATTTTGAATTGGAGCATCCAGCTACAGGAAAAATACTTTTGATAGATGTAGTGAGTTTGTACTTCGATCCCACACGATATGAAAACAAAAAAGGGTTTAGAAGGCTAATCAATTATCGAATTAAAACTAAATATTATTCAAAGACTAAAGGCCTTACAAGTCAACAAAAAAAGAATGTCTACATTTTTCCAGTATTTCACGATATTTCCGGTAGTCATGAAGAAACTCAAAAAATACTTAGAGCAAATAAGAAGTTTTTACTAGGTATAAAGTCTCGAAAATGTTTTTTCCTTAAAAACAACGCAGTGAAAATACACTTTTTTGTAAACTTGAATTTTCAGAAATATAATCTGGTTACTGCGGAAGAATATTTTAAGCTACTTCCAAAAAAGTAAACGAATTTGCATCTTAAGTTTGAAAAACAACCAATTCATTAGAAGTAGTAATTAAATCAAACAAGTATAATCAAACTTAGGTCGCTAATTGTATTTCTCATACAAATCTCTTAGAAAGTATTGCCCGTTCTTCGCAAATTCGTTGCATATTCTATTTGAGTAGTTATACAACTTCTTGTTATTTTGCTGGTACATATACTCTGTAAACTCAATAATTTCTTTTTGCATAATAGAGGCATAATAAAAATCTTGGAAGATTGACTCCATAAATAATTCACATGCATAAATACTGCTCTGCAATACATCTCCCCTGAGCTTTAATCGATTAAGATTTTTTATCAACTCGTCTAAATCTCTACCTTGCCTCGCAAACTTTGAGGTCTTCATTATTAATCCGAAAGTCCCCTCATCAAGCTCTTCAACATATTTTATCAAATAAAAGATTGTAGGCATGTCCCTTGCTTCAGTATCATTACGGTATTCAAGTATTTCAAGAATACGATTCCAAATTTTAAAAATCTTCTGTTTGAAATTTTCTTTTCTCGTATTATCTAGTTGTTCTAAATATTGGTCAAACTTGAAGGAAAGGGAATGAACGATGCTTCTTATTTTTTTGACATCTTAAATTTCGAGTATCTGAGTTATTATGTCTCCCTCTTTTAAGTCCTCAAAATCAAAAATGTAAAAGATGGTAGCATGCACTTCGACAGGGTTTTCACCCATTGTGCTATCCTCTATTTTCCAGTTCTGTTTAATGGCAAGGGAATATATTTTTTTGAAAGTTTTATATTCAAATTCGGAAGAAGGATAAGTTAAAAGGTGGCCTCCAAAATAGGATTTTATGGTTTGCTCTTGCAAGTCAGGAATACTTTCTAATTGCCTTTCGGTCCATGTGAAGTCTAAAAAATAAAACTGATTCCTATGCCAACCCAGATACATATAAAATTCCTGAATATTGTATTCAATCAACTTTTCATAAGCCGCTCGTTCTTTATCAGCCCATCTGGTTTCTTTTTGTCCCTTTATGTTTGAAAGTCTGGCTTTTCTTAATGAGTAGTCAATTAAGGTGCCTATTATGACACCGGTTGTTGAATTTATAACATACATTGCCGAACCTAACTTTCCTAACTGCGAATCCGGAAGTTCATTCGATATATAGTTGGTAATAAAGCGAAATATAATTTTTTCGGCCAAAGGGAGTAACTTTAAATCAAAGGATTTCCTATCATCTCGCATTCCAGCACTTAACAATCTACAGAAACTTCTGATAACGGAAAAGTGGTCGAACTTATATGAAGTATTTTGGAGCTCTAGCTTATTAGACCCAAAAACTGACTGCACAGTATACTCATCAACTAACCTTATACATGACTTCCAATCTATTTGAACTTCATTTTTCCAAGTTTCAGAAAGACCAGAGTAGATTTCTGAGATATGATGATACGGTACTTTCAGAAACTTAGTATAATTTTCCGAAAATAGATTCGGGTTTTCTTTGATAGCGTCTTGTAAAGCTCTTGCTAATCCTTCGACACATGGTTCTCTAAAACCACGTTTTGGATCAAATTCCTTTAATGTTTTAATCAACTGTGCTGTAGGAAGATTAATCATATCCTTTTTAGAGATTGGTGATATACTTCCAATGGTTATATTCCGTTCCAACTTTGGTGTAACAGATTGCTTTGTTTTATTAAGTCTTTCCGATAGTTCTTCAAAGTCGTTTTTGAAATAGGGACTGGCATTTAGAGAAGAAAGCCACAGTAATTTATATTCATCTAAGTACTTTTCCTTATTGTAGTATTTATCATTCTGTGAACCATTATCAATTATTTCTCTAAGGATATGTGCTTCTTTTTTATTTAAGTGAATAGCAATCTCCTCTAACATGAAATATAAGTCATCTGCCCAAAAGGTTTCCGAAAAAACCTTCCTTTCATCTTGATTCCGAATTAACTCAAAAAACAGGCTTCGAGAAATATTCCAAGTCTTTGCAAAAAGAAAAAAAGAAAGTTTGATAAAGTGTTTGTGCTTGTATCGTTTACTTAAAAATGATTGTATTATTTCTTTAATCCTTTGATCATCCAGTTTCGCTATTTCGACACAAGTATTTTGTAGAAAAATTGTGTAGATTACTTCTATTGAATAGGATTGCTTTTCGGTTTTATCCAGGTCGAAAAGACTTTTAATCCAAAAACCACTAATATAACTTGCTTTAAGGTAGGTCAATAGATTATCGGCAATGTAAAAAATGATTCTATTCGAACAATATAAAGGGATTGAAGTATATAGGATAGGATTTTGACATGCTTGCGTAAGTCTGTAAGCTCGAATAACAGGAAAGTACTTTCCGGTCTCATAGGTTGATCGATCTTGAAATACTTCCTGATCGGAAATTCGGAAGATAAGTTCAATTAATTTCTCAATCTTTTGCTTGTTATCAAGTGCAACTTTCTCTTCTTCAAAAAAAGAGTATATGAACTTGAAAATAGCTTCACTTTGAAGATTGTTTTCGTATCTAGTATAGAAATATTTAGGCAAATCATCTATTATAGAATCCGTTATGAACTTCTTGGGTAAATTTGTCATTATGTCTATAAGGAAATACCAGATTCTATAGTTTTCCAACTTTCTGATATTACAAGAGTATTGGTTAATCTCCTCGATAATCTTAATCAATAGTTTGGAATACTGTTCCTCAACCGCCCCATCTTTTATTTCCTTAGAAATGAACTCAAGATATTCGGCTTGGTTCCATAGTAAATCATCTAAAATATATTCAGGAGAAAAGAATCCTTTGTTGTATAAAGGCTTTAACCAGCTTACTTTTTTGAGGTTGATATAAAAATGTCTCTCTTTCTGTTTATCAGAAAACATATTTTTTAAAGCCTCTAAAATTTGATTTGTCGGCTCTTCAAATTTTGCTATACGTTCGATACGGTTTAATTGATTTATGAAGCTTCCTACAAGTTTTAAAAGAATAGCTTCATATTCCTTCCATAATTGAATTACTTCGGTTGGGTTTCTTGGGGCTTTGGTAGCCCCTCTTCGATGGGCGTATTTTTGAAACTTTGACGAGACTTCAATGTACTTCAAAGCAAATGGATCATCCAATTTTAAGTCTAGGGCAACTAATATAGATGCTGCGTTTCCGCGATTCTTAAGCGAGGGGTCTTTTTGTAATTCTTCTTTGGCACTCAGCGGTGAAAGTATATCCCTCAACCCTCCATCTATTTCACGGGCAATATGTGCAAGAAGATAAGATTGAGAAACTAAATCATCTTTGTCAATAATATTTAAAGCATCATTATAGAATGAAGAAATTTCCTCACCAATACTCTTCAATCCATCATATATGTTTTTTTGGGTATCTGTCATTAGCATGATATTAATATAATGCCTTGGTGAAAAAAGTGAAGCACTTTTAAACTAGATTTTTTCAAAAGGTTACAAATAGATTAAGTTTTAAAATTACATAAAGTATAAATTAATTACCAAATATGTAATTTTATTTATCTTTGCAGGGTGCATGTGATTTCATTTAAAAAGCTAAGGGACTATTTCTCAAAGGAAACAAATGCAAAGGGTGCCTTACAAGATTGGTACAAGAGAACCAAGAAAGCTGAATGGGAAAGTTTTGCAGATATAAAAAATACTTTCAATTCGGCTGATAATGTTGGAAACAACAGATATGTATTCAACATTAAGGGAAACCATTACAGAATCGTTGCCATCGTGCTGTTCAAAATTAAAAGAGTGTATATACGGTGGGTGGGTAACCACAAGGATTATAGTAGATTAAAGAACATCGATAAATTGTAGAAACCATGAGCACAATTTCTCACAAACAATATGTAGAAGCTAATCTTCGCCTAGAAGAACTTCTAAAGGAGGTTGATAACAATACTCCTGAAGATTCTCCTTTGTCCAAAGAACTCAT
>NZ_CAKZYF010000039.1 GCF_937884665.1 uncultured Allomuricauda sp.
ATTATGAAACAAGCGCACTTTGGTACCGATTCCATTTTTGTTTTTTTTAGTGCCTTTAAAACGTAGGGAGATATAGTTGTTCTCCTTAGAACTGTGGTTTTGAAAAATGGAAGCAACCTTATCAATGTTATTGGTCACAATTTCCAAATCCCCGTCATTGTCCAAATCGGCATAAACCGCACCATTTGAAAAGCCTTTGTCCACTATGCCCCATTTTTCGTTGTTTTTGGAGAAAGTAAGATCGCCATTGTTCTTAAAAATATAGATATCGATGTGTTCAGAAGGGATGCGAAGGCTTTTTAGCAACTAACTGTCTTTATGCTTTTTTTCTCCTTTCAGACTTTCAAAGTAATCCTTGTTGTTGATTTCACGCCGGGTTCCATTGGATACAAACAAGTCCTTGAAACCATCATTATCAAAATCGGCCAATAAGGGAGCCCAACTCCAATCTGTAGAAGATATACCCGCTAAGCGGGAGATGTCCTTGAATTTTGGCACACCTTTGTAACTAAAGCCAGTATTCATTTGTAGCGAGTTCTGCATGAACTGATATTGGAATCCTACGCGTTCAATGTTCTCAAAAAGTTCCGGGTTCATACTGGCCATGTTGGCTTTCGACCTGCGGTTGGAGGCAGCGTCCATATCCATTTGGACAATGTCCATAAAACCGTCATTGTTGAAATCGGCAATATCTGCCCCCATGCCATAAAAAGAGGTGTGCGCAGTGGCGTTTTTGATTTCATTTTTAAACGTTCCGTCCTTTTGATTGAGATACATACAATCTGGAGTGCCAAAATCATTGGAAACATAAAGGTCGGTCCAGCCATCACCGTTTAAATCGGATGCAGTAACGCTTAAAGAAAGACTATATAGTTTTACTCCGGCAGGTTCCGTGATTTTGGTAAATTGGTGACCATCGTTCCGGTACAGGTTGTCTGTTTCCAAATCGGTTACCCGATCCATTCTCATTTTGTAGTGATAACTGTTGTATTCGAAAGGTGTAATGGGGTAGTTGGCCACATAAACGTCCAAATCGCCGTCGTTGTCAAAATCGAAGAAGGTGGCATCAACGCTGTTTCCGGCATCGTTCAGGCCGTATTCTGCGGAACGTTCCTCAAACCTATCGTCCCCCTTATTGATGAAAAGCTGGTTTTCTTTGTTTCCCGACTGCCCAGCGACCAAACAATAAATATCCAAAAGCCCATCGCCGTTTACATCGGCCATGGTGGTTCCTGTATACCATCGGTTATCACCTTCAAGACCTGATTCGATCGTAATGTCCTCAAACTTGAGATTGCCCCGATTCAGGTACAGTCTATTGGAAACCATGTTTCCAGTAAAAAAAAGATCCGTAAGCCCATCGTTGTTGATATCTCCTGCGGAGACACCCCCTCCCATATAAATATAGGGATACGTAAAGTAGTTCAAGGTATCATTTTCTACCAACCGGTTTTCAAACGTTATTCCCGTGGTCTGCGCCGTAAGTTTGGTAAATATCTTATTATTTTTCTCGGTTTCTTGTCCCTCATCATTCGTTTTTTTTAGGGTCTTTTCCTGACATCCAAAAAGGAGTAGCGCGCTCAATACCATCAAACTTCTTCTCATACTTTTTTCTTTTTACGCTAGGTTCAAACCAGACTTTTGCATTTTACAAAAAAAGGAAATGAGCGAAAATAAATTCCCGCCCATTACAACTGAACTTAACTAACTCAATCCCCTTAGTACCCTGGATTTTGATCTCCGGGTCCTATGGCCGTGTTACTGTCTATTTCGTTTTGCGGTATGGGCATGACCCGGTGTACATTCGGGTCGTAGTTTCTTGTCACGCGCAGCGATTCATCAGGGTTGTTGAAATTGGCATCGGGGAAAATAGAGAGTTCCAAATCATCGAGATTCCACCTTACCAGATCATCAAAACGTTGTTGTTCTCCGCTGAGTTCCACAAATCTTTCATGAACAATGGCGTTGAATATTTGGTCGGGCGTATTTACCGGAAAACCCCTGGCGTCCATAGTGGCCGTTCCATATCGTGGCATGCCCACCCGATCCCGGATTTGATTTAGGAAGTCTATGGCGGCCTGGTCATTGCCCAAGTTCATTTCAACTTCTGCCTGCATCAAAATCACATCTGCATAGCGCATGATACGGACATTGACGCCACTGTTTTCGGACACATCTTGCTCATCGTACAATTGTGAAAATTTATACCAGACCGGACCTCCCACACATCCAGGGCATGGAAATTGGAAAGCATCGCCCGGACCGTACGTATTGGTATCGTCAATAAGTATGGCCGTGTTCAATCTTGGGTCATCTTCTTCAAACTCTGCGATGACTTTGGACGAGGGGCGAGCATTTGCCCATCCGGTATAGTCTTGTGAATGAAAGGTTACTTCTGATGTTCCAATACCTGTCTGTGCCCAGCGTTCCTGCTCAGTGCCTACCTCACCATTGTACCCTACCTCGAACATGGATTCGTCATTGTGTTCACCAGATTCACTGAAATTATCGCGATAGTTTTCCAAAGGGAGCAGACTGTGATTGGTCACATTGTTGAACGCCTGTTGCGCTTCGGAATACATTTCCCGATGTAAATAGATTTTGCCCAGGAGAGCGTAAGCTGCTTCCTTGGTCACTCTTCCTGTTTCTGTGGTTCCTTTTGAAAAGGTCAGTTGGGAAGAAAGAACGAGATCATCGATCATGCGTCCATATACCTCGTCAGCGGTTGACCTGGGTGTATCCTCAAGGGCCGTTTCCAAATCCAATTTTAAGGGAACTCCCCCAAAACGTTTGACCAAATGGTAATAATATAGCGCTCTTAAGAAATAAGCCTGTCCCAATGCATCATCCACATCGGTATCGCTGAAATCACTGGTAGCGGCATTGGTCCTCATTCGTTCTTCATTGCCTATTACAAAGTTACAGGCGCCCACACCGTTAAAACAGGCAGTCCAGTATTGGGCTATGTTTTCCAGTGTTGCATTGAACTCAAATCGGTTGAAAGGTGCAAAATTGGGATCACCGCTGGAAACCACTTCATCGGACATGGCATCAGGAAAAATATAACCATTTCGTTGATATATGATTTGAAATTGATTATAACTGGCATTGACAGCAGCTTCTACCTGACTTAGCGATTCGAAGAATATTTCAGGATTTAAGGCATTGGTGTTCTCCACGGGAACGTCGTCATCACATGCTATAAAAAACAGGCTGATGAGGAATACCGAGGGCATCATTAAGTTAAAACGGGTTCTTTTCATTTTTCTCACAATTTATTTAAAATTCTAATTGAATTCCACTCAATACGGTAATAGGTCTGGGTTGTGCACTTCGGTCTATTCCTAAACCATCAACCAGCCCAGCCGCATTATAAAATGGGGCTATTTCTGGGTCAAGTCCGGTGTAATTGGTAAAGGTCAAAAGGTTTTGTCCTTGGACGTAAAACCGTAATTTTTTAATAATTCCATTGCCGGATCGATTTACCAAATTACTGGGAAAGGTATACCCGACCGTAACATTTCGCAACCTTAGGTAAGAAGCATCTTCAATGTATCTCGTAGAGATTTCGTTATTGATATTTGCACCAAATCGAAACCTTGGAATATCTGTGATGTCCCCGGGATTTTGCCATCTTCGCAATATTCTTGTGCCGTAATTCAATCCGTTGTCCAGCCCTTCCAAATAAAAGATGTTACTGTTGAAAGCATCAGCGCCCTGCACGCCATTAAAAAGCAGGTCAAAGTCCCAACCGCTGAATTCCGCTCTAAGATTCACTGCATAGGTAAAATCTGGATTCGGATTTCCAATTACAGCCCTGTCATCCAAACTGATTTGTCCATCTCCATTTATATCTCGAAATCGAACATCCCCGGGCTGAACTGGGACCGCGGCACTCGAATTATTGGGCAGTTCTGCATCGATTTGTTCTTGGGTCGAAAAAACGCCGTCAGCCACGAGACCGAAAAAGTGGAAGGGAGCCTCGCCCACAGCCAATCGGTTCAGGGCAGAAGCAAAGGGTGGATTCAACCTTGCCCTTTCAATAGGTTCGCCTGAAAGGCCCAAGCTCTCGACCACATTATCAGCGTAGGTCAGATTAGCCCAAAAGTTCCACTTGAACTTCCCTTTGTAATCGTTATAGCCCAAGGTAAACTCCAAACCTTCTACGTCAACAATACCGACATTTCTTATGACGGTGGAACCGGTTTGCGAGTTTCCGGGTATTCCCGCGGAAGAAGGTAGTTCCACAGGAATTAGAAGGTCCTCACTGCGATTCTTAAAGTAATCCACACTAAATTGTATCTGGTCATACAAGAATGCTGTGCTCAAACCATAATTCTGTTTGATCTGTGTCTCCCAACGTAAGTCAGGATTAGCTGCATTATTTGGACTGATACCTGGTGAGGTTTCATCTCCCAAAGAAGTGGGAAGATTTAATCCCAGGGTGGGCAAAAACTGATTTACCGCATTTCCTGTCCTGTTGTTTCCCGTTTCGCCATAACTGGCCCTGAATTTTAAACTATTGATAGCCTCAACGTTAAACCAGGGTTCGTTGGAGATATTCCAACCTACCGCCCCGGAGAAGAACCATTGGGATGCATTGTCCGTAGAAAATCGCGAAGAAGTATCGCGTCGTCCAGAACCACTTATGGAGTATCGATTATCAAATTCATATCCTCCTAAAAAGAGGATGGAATTTAGATTTTCTGGCACTGAAAAAGAGGTTGCCCGGGCATTAGGTGAAAAAACCTCAGGAATCTCTGAAGATACCTCATTATTGTCCGAAATTGAAGCAGACTCGAAACGTATCCGGGTTTGCTCCAATACCGCCGATGCGTTCACGGAGTGTTTGCCGAATTCACGGTCAAAGGTCAATGTGTTTGTAAAAACGGTTTGGGATAAGGTCTGCCGGGTCTTGTCAATAAAATTGATGGGATTGACAAACCTACCGCCATCTTCTGCAAAAGCCCTTCGTTCCAAGTCCTGCAATAACAAATTAGCGTTCAAACCAAACTGCGACCGGTAGGAGAGGCCCTTTGCAATATTGAACTTGGCATATACACTACCAATGGCGGAGGAAAATCGGGTCAGGTTGTCCTGGGATTCTTGAATCCTGACCTGGTTTCTGGAATCATTGAGGTCATCCGAATTAGTACCACCAAATAAGCCACTTTCCGTCCGAACGGGAACATAAGGTGCCTGACCAATAATATTTTGAAAGGGATCCCTACCCCCTTCTCGCTCCGGTGATACGGTTTCATTATATGCCAAAGAAAGGGTTTGTCCTACCTCCAGCCATTTGCCTATGTTGGCATCCGTATTGACATTAAGCGTGGTCCTTGTAAATCCGGTGTCGATGAAAACACCTTCTTGGTCCAGTCTTGATAAAGCCACATTAAAACGTGCCTTTTCACTACCGCCATTAACATTGGCGCTGATGTTATACATTGGCGCTTGTCTAAAATAGGCATCTTGCCAATCTGTATCTATTCCATTACCATCAAATGTGGGATTATCATTGATTCGTCCTACTGGAAAGTCAGGCCCTCCATTCTGACCAGCCAAGGCGTTGACTTCCCTCAGAAATTGAATGTACTGTTCTGTATTCAGCAAATCATATCTCCTATTGAATTCTTGAATACCTGAAGAAACATTTAGCGAGAGCGTGGCATTCCCAACCTTACCTTTTTTGGTCGTGATAAGAATTACCCCGTTTGTGCCCCGAGATCCATATACGGCCAAGGAGGCGGCATCCTTTAAAACATCAATTTTTTCTATGCTCGCTAAATCCAGGCTGTTTATGCTATTGGTAAAGACACCATCCACAACAAAGAGCGGTGTTCCATCTCCAAAAGTATTTACCCCACGTATTTGTATTAGGGTCTGCGAACCGGGAGAACCACCATTGGTGATGGTTACCCCTGCAGCTCTACCCTGTAAAGCCTGACCAATATCTGTTGTTGGAAATTCACTCAATTCTTCCGCTTCTATTACCGACACGGGCGTGTTCCGTTGTGTTCCATAATTGACGATGACCACTTCATCAAGACTGAATAAATCTTCAAGAAGTTGCACATTTATTTCGGCTTGGCCCGAGTAAGTAACCTCTTTTGGTTTATAACCTACATATGAGAAGACCAGAACATCTCCAGTGTTCACCTTATTTAATGTATATATACCGTCAAAATCGGCGACAACGCCTATTTCTGTGTCTTTTATGATCACTGTTGCCCCGGGCAATGGGCCATCATCCGAAGTGATGGTACCTGTGACCACTTGCCCTATGGCTTCACCGGTAAGCAGGATGAGCAGGACAACACATAAGTTCTTTAGCTTCATTTGTTTGATTAGTTTAGATTTAATTTCAGACCAAATCTTTACCAAATATCCTGTCGGGAGCGGAAGTGGTTAGATTAGCTAAACTGCAAGTTAATTTTACCCTTAGGTTGACGATACTATATTTGATGCAATAAATATGTCAAATGTTGCATTTGAAGCAACTCCATGAAATACAGGGTTTATCAACGCTTTGAAGAAGCAAGGGGGCTGTATTTTTTCATGGGAAAAAGACTCATAAATCGTTATTTCCCACGTTTGGGGAGCTCCCCAAATTGTTTTTTATAACACACGGTAAAATAAGAAGCTGATAAAAAGCCCACCTTATGGGCCACCTCGCTGACATTTAAATTTTTATCATTTTGAAAGAGGGTCCTGGACCTCTCGAGCCGAACCCTTCGGATAAACTCAATGGGAGATAGTCCGGTCAGGGGTTTTATCTTTCGATATACTTGGCTTCGGCTCAAACAAAGATGGGATGATAGTTTTTCAACATTCAAGGAAGGATTTTCTATGTTTTCGTGAACGTAGGCTACAACCTTTTGTATAAAATCATTATCCAAATCCGCCTCCTTTTTCTCTGTGCTTGGAACAGGAACGTTGGCGTATTGTTGCAACAAACGTTCCTTTTTCAAAAGGAGCTGTTTTAAAATTACCTTTAGTTCTCTGGTGTTAAAGGGTTTTACCAAATAGGCCTCCGCACCGGTCTCCATGCCTTTTATCCTATCCTTGGCAAGTTCTTTGGCAGTTAATATAACAATGGGTGTTTGGTTCAATGTTGGGTCATTTTTGACCTTTTTACTGAATTCGATTCCGTCCATAAGTGGCATGATAACATCGGTGATAATGATGTCTGGGTGGTGTTCCAAGGTTTTCAACCACCCTTCTTGGCCGTCCGAAGCCAAAATCAGCTCATAGTCCTCTTCCAGTATCGAAACCAGATAATCCTGAAGGTCCACATTATCCTCGGCAATAAGCAATTTCTTTTTGGCTTCTTTTTTGGACAGAATGTCTTCAATTTTGTAAATCTCCTGTCGTGGTTTTGACAAGCTATCTTCTACAGCAAGCTCCGGCTCATCCTGGATACGGGAATATTGGGAACCTTGAAAGAACTCTTTGCCATGGGGCAGTGTTATTTTAAAGATAGAACCCTTTCCAAGTTCACTCTCCACTTCAACAGTACCTTTGTGGAGCTCCACAAAGCTCTTCACCATTTCCAGCCCCACACCAGTACTTCCGTAGTAAGACTTGTTCAACTCGCTGATTTGATAAAACCTTTTGAATATTTTTTTGTAATCCTTTTGGTCTATGCCCGGGCCGTTGTCCCTAATGCTCAATTCCACCACAGGAATTGAAGACTCTGTGCTTATCAGGGGAAGTATCTTTTTGTTCCCGGATAAGATTCGTACCTGTATCCGTCCTTCATTTGGGGTAACCTTGAAAGCATTTGATAATAAATTGAACAAGATTTTTTCCAACATGCCACGGTCGGCCCAAACATCCAAGTTTTTATGGTCGTGTTTAATGTCCAAGCGTATGCCCCTTCTCTTAGATTCCTCATTAAAGAAGCTGAGTATGCCCTTGGTATGTTCAATGACGTTGAACTGATTGATTCTCAACCGGAGTTTGTTGGATTGTAATTTTCTAAAATCCATGAGCTCATTGATGAGCCTGGAAAGACGTTCAGCATTTTTATGTATGATTTTGTGTTTTTGGTTTACTGATTTGGAGAAATTACTTTCGCTGGATTCGATAAGCTCTTGTATTGGATTGATAATCAGGGTTAAAGGTGTTCGAAATTCATGGGAAATATTGGTAAAGAACTGAAGCTTTTGCTGTTGTAGCTCCACTTTTTGTCTTCTTCGCTCCCGTTCAAGTCTAAAGGTGTTTCTTTCATTGACACGCTTTTTGTACAGAAACATAACGGCGAATACCAAAAGGGAAAATAGAAGAACATAAAGGAGATAAGCCCAAATTGTTTTCCACCAGGGCGGCATTACTTTGATTTTTAAAATGACGGAGGCCTCGTTCCACCGATTATCATTGTTGGAAGCCTTTAGCTTAAACGTATAATCTCCAGAAGCGAGATTGGTGTAGGTTGCACTGGTTTTTGAGTCTACATAATTCCATGTTTTTTCAAATCCTTCCAGAAAATAGGCATACTGATTTTTTTCCGGTCTTGTGTAGCTTATCGCTTCGTAATCAATGGTAAGTACGTTTTGGTCATGCCGTAAAGTGATTTCTCGGGCCTCAGATGTGGTATCCAACGGACTGAACTGGCCGGTTTTATCAATTTTTTTATTAAAAAGTTTAATATCCTTTAAATAGGGTTTGGTGAGATAGGGATTGTAGGTAATATGCTGCGGTTCAATAAGGTTTACCCCCTTTTTTGTCCCAAGATATACCCTGTTGTTTTTGTCCATCAGAACGGCGCGGTCTATCAAAAAGTTTTCCAGCAAACCATCGTACGTGGTAAATCGAATGAATTCGTCAGTAGTTCTGTCTATTTTCAAGACACCTTGCTTACTACTCAGCCAAAGTTCATTTTTAGTGGGTTCGAATATGGCATTTACATAGGTTAAGTTGTAGTCTTTCAGTTCCAATCGTTCAAAGTCTTTTGCATCCCTATTGTATGAATACAGGCCTCCTCCATTCGTTCCAAACCAGACCGTTCCGTCCTGGGTCTCATAAATATCCAGAATCCTACTAGAACTTGGATGCCCTCCAAATTTGGAAGATATTTCCGCATTGTGATCTACAGCACTATAAGTGTCCCCATTTTCCTTTTGTATGTGATAAAGCCCGGAAGAGGTACCTATCCAGATATATCCATAGCTATCGTGGAACAATACTTTTACATCTTTTAGGGTAATTTGGGAACTCACATAAGAATCTCCGCGCGGAACCTTTATCCGTTCGGTCTTCGGATCAAAATAATAGACACCTTCTAGAAAGGAGCCGATCCAGACCAGCCCCTTAGCATCTTCGGTAAAACACCGTACTTTATCTGTCTTTAATACCCCGGAGGTACTTTTTTTTGTGAAGTTCAAAAAGGTCTTCGAACCTTTTTTCAAAAGATAAATACCATCGCCCCAGGTGGCTATCCAAACATTTCCACGACTGTCCACAAAAACATCTTCAATATAGACCCCTGGCTTTATGCCCTTATATGCCGAGTTTGCACTTCCATAAACCTTCGTGATTTTACCGCTCCTTGCATCCAAAATATCAATTCCATTGATTTGTGCTATCCAGATTTTATCCTCCTCCGTACGCGCTAAAGCCTTTATATCATTGGTTTGAATACTGTTGTCATCATCTTCTCTTTGAAGTGATTTGAATTTATTGTGGTATTGGTCAAAAAAGCCCAGACCATTTTCATAGTACCCCAACCAAAGTCTATTCTCCTCGTCCAATAATATGGACCACACGGAATCTGAGGCGATACTGTGATTGTCCGTTGCATCATAGAGGTAGTGTTTCACAATGCTGCCGTTCATGTCCAAGATTACAAGACCTTCGTTTTCAACAGCAACAAAAACATGTTCCAAACCGCTGGTTATGGACATTATGGCACTTTGAACAATATCGAGTTTAGAAAAAACCGGGTTTGCCTTTTTCAAATCCCCTTTGAAGACCCCACTTCTCAGGGTACCTACCCAGAGATTTTCCCTAGTGTCCAAATGCAACTGGGTGATGTGCTTGTCCAGATTCTCAAAATTGATGGGAATCTTCTCAATCTGCCCATTTTTGTGGTTTTGCTGCACTTTCAGTCCCTCATCCGTGGCGATGTAAAGATTCCCTTTTGTGGAGTATTGTAGGTCCAGCACCGAGATTCCTGACAAAGCGTAATTTTTAAGGGCGGACTTATTCTTGTCCACTTCTCGAATTCCATCATACGTGCCCACTAAAAAGGTGTCGTCGTACTCGGCAAAACACAAGATATTGGTGTAGTTGGGCCGAATCAGGTCGTTCTCATTGTTCTTGAACCTTTTGAAGGTATTGAACGTTTCGTCATAAAGACAAAGACCCGCATCCGTACCGATCCAAAGTTGTCCTGATGAGTCCACATAGAGCGAGCTTATCGAGTTGCTGTTGATGCTATTGACGTCTTTTAAGTCGTGCACATAATAGGTGTACGAAAAGCCGTTGAACTTATATAATCCGGCGCCATCCGTTCCTATCCAGATAAAACCGAATTTATCCATTGCCATGGCCGTAATGGGGCGTTGAAAAATATTTTCTTTAACAGAATTGAACTCCAAGGAGGTGAAATCAATTTGAGCGTTCAGTCCTTTCAAATGAAATAAAGAGGCCAATAAAAATGCCAGTTGTAGAAGTTTGGCATAGTCCTTAATAACGTTCACCATTCCGTGTAAATTGAAAATTCAAGAAAAAGCATTTTGATGCCAGTTAAAATAAAATTTGTAGCATTTTAAGCTTCAAATGTTGCAAACCACCCCCAAAAGCGCTCTACACAAAGAAACCTAATGAAGTAAAAAGTTATATTGTTTTGATAATTTAAACAAACTAACTATGTCAACGCTTTCCCTGCGACTGAACGGTATTGGAGTTATAGTGCTACTTTTTTTAACTTCTTGCAACAGAGAAGTGGAATTTGATGCCATCTTGATGGAAGGGCCTGCACCAAGTGATGTCCAGGCCAATATTGTATTCAACAACGAAGAGCCTCCATTCTCTGTTACCATAAGTCCTACTGCTCAGGGAGCAACTGCATTTGAAGTAATTTCTGGACTTCCCGGAGATTCCCCTTCCTTGATCGGTATACAACAATCGGTAACTTTCAACTATCCTGAGGCAGATAACAACTTCTTTGTGACCATACGCGCCATAGCGGCCAATGGAATAGTAACTGAACAGTTGTTCGAAATCGTACCACCAGCAGACCCTTGTACCCAGATATTCAGCGCACCTGTATCTTGGGACAATGGCAATGACCCTGCATTTTCTTTTGGATTTAATGGGGTGGAACTTCAGGTCATAGAAAATCCTGACCCATCTGGAGATAATCCAAGTGTTTCGAACGTCCTGGAAATCACCCAGGATGGAGGTGGAAATTTTGATGGATTTGGTGTCCAGATGACGGGGCCAGCGTTGTTTAGTGCAGCAGATAAGGTGGTTCGGTTGCTTTTTTGGTCCAACGCTGAAGTTCCTATAAGGTTAACGGTTCAACAAGATCCAAACAACGAAACAGAACGTGAAGCAGAGGTCAATTTAATCCATACTGGAACAGGTTGGGAAGAACTTCGTTTTGATTTTGCGAACGCAATAGCTGGTTTTACGGGCAGCCCTGATGGCGCATTGGGAATAGCCGATGGTGCAAATTTTGTCCCAACTGGAGACTATATTCGATTTCAAATGTTCATAAGTCCTGGAGATGACGTTGCAGGTACCTTTTATCTGGATGATGTTGGAATCTGTCCTGATGGTGGCGCAGTGCCTCCAGATACACCTGCCGAACCCGAACCCTGTACGCCTATTTTTGAGTCGATTACCATGGAGAACGCAGAAATGTTTGGATTTTTTGGAATTGCTTCCACGCAAATTATTCCCAATCCCGATTTGTCTGGGGTAAATCCGGATGCTACCAATGTTTTGGAAGTAGTTGGTGGTGGAGCTGCATTCCAAGCTATTCAGTACTTTCCTTCCGAAGCTGCGGATTTCAATGTGGACGATAAGCTAGTACAAATGAAAGTTTGGTCTGATGAAGCCGTCGATATTCGCTTTAATCTGACTCAGGGCTTAGATGGGGCCCTTGGTGTTGAAGTGACCGCATCGCATGGTGGAACCGGGTGGGAAGACCTCGAATTTGACTTTGCCAATGCCACACGTGCGTTTGATGCAGACCCAGGTGGTGGCGACCCTTTGGCACCCACGGGGCGGTATGATGAGTTTCAAATTTTTTTCGCGCCAGGCGGTAGCTCAACCGAAACATACTACGTGGACGATATTTTGGGCGGATGTTCGCAATGAAACAAATTGAATGGAATTCACTTTTCATTATGGTCGGAAAGGCTGGGAAACAGAAAAGGCCACAGTAGGGTAAACCTTTACTCGCCGTTTGTGTTTTTTAGCTTTCCCTTAGACTACTTCATTTTTAATAGCCCCTTTTTTAAATGATCGTATAAAAGGTTAGATAAATAGAATGAATCCCTATTCAGCTAGGATTATCCGTCGATGCATCAAACGATATGATTATTGCTACAAATAACTTTTGCGAATACTGATACCACAAATATTTTTGAATAGTTGAATCAAGTCGTCAATCTAAATCAAACACGATTGCTATGGGACGAACAAAATTAATCGTGATTTTTTCTCTGCTGCCATTCGTTTTAATCCAACAAGGTTATACTCAAACCACGGAAGAATTTTTGGTCACGGATTTCGATGGAGGAGGTATATTGCCAGACGCGTGGAGTTCGTACGGAGATTTGGGTCCGTATGGTGTACAACCAGGAAGGCCGAACAGCGATGGAAAGTATTACGAGCTGGTTTGGAACGGTTCAACGACACAAGGTTACATTGTCAGTCAATCCGAAATTACCTTTCGGTTGATACCCAAAAGAAAACTCAAGGAAAAGAATATTGACAACGTATATTTAAAGTTGGATGTCAACTGTGGTAGCGCACCAGGTACGGTAGTTAATATTGTCTTGGTGGACGGACCCAATGATTGCTGTACCAATGAAGTTAATTGGATATACAGTTTCACAAAAAACACCTGTGACTGGGAAACGATAGAAATAAATTTGGCGGAGTTTGGCTATGCGTACGATCCGAATAATCACGAGAAGAGCATAGATATCCATAAAGTGGGCAGGGTAAAAATTGGTATGGATGTTTTTTCAGGTCCTCAAAGGCAGACGGTTCAATTTGACAACGTTGCATTGGTAGTTAAGGATAAAGTCAAAAAGTACAATGCCGATACTGAAATAGCTGATGACACAACCCTAAAAAAACGGGCAAACGATTTTTATGTAGGTGTGGCCGTAAATCCCAGGCGTATAAAGGATACCGACTACAGTACCCTCTACAAAAAAGAGTTTAACAGTATCACCGCCGAAAATGCCATGAAAATGAAGAGTATACTGAAGGGCATGGATACCAATGGAAATCTTGTATACGATTGGACCGAATCTGACCGGATTGTGGATTTTGCTGAAATAAATAACATGAATCTTCATGGACATACACTCATTTGGTATGAAAGCATTCCCGATTTCCTTAAGGATTTTAAAGGTACCAATGAAGCGTTCGAGACGATTATAGAGAAATACATTACAAATGTTGTATCGAGATACAAAGGAAAAGTAGACTCATGGGACGTGGTAAATGAAGCAATTGCAGACGGTACTTCAGATTTGCGAAAGTCTGTTTTTCTTGAGCGCATGGGACCCGATTATGTGAAGAAATGCTTTCAATATGCTAAAAACGCCGATCAAGAAGTGAAACTATTTTACAATGACTACGGTTTGATTTATGATAAAAAGAAACAGCAGGGTGCCTTCACACTAGTGGATGATCTTATTGCTGAAAACCTTATAGATGGAGTTGGCTATCAATTGCATATTGACTTTAATTTTCCCAGTAAATTAGATATAAAAACCGCAACGGACCTTATTGTACAACGAAAGCTATTGGTGCACTTTTCCGAGTTGGATGTCAAGACCAATCCTAAAGGGGATATCGAAACATTTACGGAAAGCAGAAGTCATGCGCAGGGGAAAAAAATATATGAAGTGGTAAGTGTTTTCAACAGCCTCCCCAAAGAATATAAATATGCCTTGACACTTTGGGGGCTAAAAGATGATGACTCCTGGATAACACCCCGCTATGGTTTCCCGGATTGGCCTCTTTTATTTGATAGCACTTTTCAAAAGAAAAGAGCATATTCTGGCTTTTTGCAAGCGTTGGAGTAGTGCCGATGCTTTACTATCTTAACTCAAAATACCAATAAATATATCTTAACAATTCAATTTTCAAATCCTTGCCAAAAAATGAACCGTATTAGCCCTTTACTTTTGCTCATATCCGTATTACCTCTCTTTTTAGGCTGTTCCGATAACAAATTAAAAAGTTTGTCCAATAACCCTAAAGAAAATGCCCTCCCTAATTTTGAAGAAAAAGCGAAACAATTGGTCAATGCCATGACGCTGGAAGAAAAAGTATCCCAGATGCGTTATGAATCTCCCGCGATTGAACGTTTGGGAATTCCGGAATACAACTGGTGGAATGAGTGTCTTCATGGAGTGGGCCGGGCAGGTAGGGCAACGGTATTTCCGCAAGCAATTGGTCTTGCGGCGACTTTTGATAAGGACCAAATGTCCAAAATATCCGAGATTATTTCTGACGAAGCCCGTGCGAAGCACCATGAGTTCGCCTCGCGCGGCAAAAGGGGCATTTATCAAGGATTGACCTATTGGACACCTAACATTAATATTTTTCGTGACCCGCGCTGGGGGCGTGGTATGGAGACCTATGGAGAGGACCCCTATTTGGCAGGAGAACTTGCAGTTCGATTTATCAAGGGATTACAGGGTGATGACCCGAATTACCTAAAATTAGTGGCCACTGCAAAACATTTTGCGGTGCATAGCGGTCCAGAAGTAGACCGACATCGGTTTGATGCCATACCTAGTCCTCAGGACTTCTTGAACACGTACAGCCCTCACTTTGAAAAGGTGGTGAAAGAGGCTAAGGTATATTCCATTATGTGCGCTTACAATAGCTATAAAGGTCAACCTTGCTGTGGCAACGAAGAACTGAGTGCCCTATTGCGGAATGACTGGGGCTTTAAGGGATACATTGTATCGGATTGTTGGGCCATTAAGGATTTTTATGAAAAAGATGCACATGGAATTAGTTCGGACGTGAAGGTGGCTTCTGCGATAGCCGTGAAGGCAGGCACCGATTTGAATTGTGGGGATTCGTATCCAGCTCTTGTTGCAGCTGTGAAAGATGGGCTCATAACCGAAGAAGAATTGGATGTATCCCTGGAAAGATTGCTGCTGGCAAGATTAAAGCTCGGATTGTTTGCCCCAGAAGGAGCCGTACCCTATGAAAATATCCCGTATGATGTGGTCGACTCTGAAAAGCATCGTCTGGCCGCTTTGGAGACCGCACGCAAGTCCATGGTCTTACTGAAGAACGAAAACAATACCCTCCCTCTAGATAAAAACAAAGTCAAAAAAATAGCGGTTATTGGCTCCAATGCCAATGACTTGGAAGTACTTTTAGGGAACTATAACGGCTATCCAACAGAACCCATAACCCCATTGCAGGGCATCCAACAAAAACTCCCAAATGCTGAGGTCTCTTATGCCGTGGGCTGTAAACTGGCAGAGGGCCTTCCCGTTTTTGAGACTATACCGGAATCTGTTCTTTTCACGGACAGCTCTTTGCAAGTTGGAGGATTGAAAGGCGAATACTTCGATAACATTTCTTTTGAAGGAGATCCCAAACACACCCGAATAGATAAAATTGTGGATTTCACCTGGCGAACCACCCCTCCCTATGAGGATATGGACCCAGATTCGTATTCCGTTCGGTGGACAGGAATCCTTTCAGTAGATAAAACGGGAAAATACGCTTTGGGTGGCGAGGCATTTTCATCCATGCAGCTGTATTTGGACAACGCGCTGCTCATGGAAAGACACGATGTCCACCATCCCAAGAAAATCTATGAGTACGTGACCTTGGAGGCAGGCAAACAGTATGACCTTCGTTTTGAATGTGTCCAGAACAACACAGAGCATTCCATAATGCGACTGTTGTGGGAATCCCCTGAGGAAAACCTCGAGAAAGAAGCTTTGGAAATCGCTGAAGATGCCGATGCGGTGATTCTTTGCATGGGCATAAGTCCATTGTTGGAAGGTGAAGAGATGAAAGTTAAAGTAGATGGCTTCTCAGGGGGGGACCGGGTGCACACGAAATTGCCCAAGACCCAGTCCAACTTGATAAAAAAAATACAAGCGCTTGGCAAACCCACCGTGCTGGTGCTCTTAAATGGAAGTGCGCTATCAATCAATTGGGAAAACGACAACATACCAGCGATTATCGAAGCTTGGTATCCCGGTCAAGCCGGGGGAACTGCAATTGCCGATGTGATTTTTGGAGATTACAATCCTTCGGGAAGACTCCCTGTTACTTTTTATAAAGATATTAACGATATTCCTCCATTTAGTGATTACGACATGAAGGGAAAGACGTATCGCTATTTTGAGGGGGAGCCCCTCTATGAATTTGGATATGGCCTTAGCTACGCGACCTTTGTATACGATAAGATGCAAATTCCGGAAAATATGGTGGCTGGAGAAGACCTTAACGTAAAGATTGAAGTAGAAAATACCAGTGATATTAGAGGGGAAGAAGTGATACAGGTCTACATTCAAAATCCAAGTGCAGACGAGTACAACCCACATAAGACGCTGGCTGCTTTTGGTAGAGAGCGCTTTGCCCCTGGAGAAAAGAAGACCTTGACCTTCAAAATAAATAAAGAACAATTTAGCAGTGTTGACCCAAGCGGTGAAAAAGTAATTGTACCCGGAACGTATGAGATTTCCATAGGTGGAGCACAACCCTCCAAAGGTCGTGTTAAAAACAAGTCTGTGGTTCTAAAAAAAATAAATGTCTCTGGAGCAACCATCAAAATTTAGGAAACATCCTTATCTTTTCGAAGTGTCCTAACAAAAAACCATATCAATATGTTCTACATCGGTCTTGATATTGGCAGTTCTTCCATTAAGGCTTCTCTTGTAGCCACCGAGACGGGAAGAGCTGTTTCCACAATTCAAGAACCGGCCCAAGAGATGCCCATACTAAATCCGAAAAAGGATTGGGCGGAACAAAACCCTGAGGTCTGGTGGCAACATGTCTGTACCGCCTCAAAAAGACTTTTGGCGGAAAATCATATCACACCCGGACAAGTTGCCGGAATTGGCATTGCCTATCAAATGCATGGATTGGTGCTCGTGGATAAGAATGGAGAGGTCATTCGAAATTCGATTATTTGGTGTGATAGTCGTGCCGTTGATCTCGGGGAAGAAGCTTTTGCGAAAATAGGTAAGGCGGATTGCATGAAACACCTGTTAAATTCCCCGGCAAATTTCACCGCTTCCAAATTGGCCTGGGTAAAGCGGAACGAACCGGAAAACTACGGGAAAATCTACAAATTCATGCTTCCTGGAGACTTTATCACCTATAAGTTTTCGAATGAATTTACTACTACGATTTCTGGATTTTCGGAAGGAATACGATGGGATTGTAGGCGATCAGACCGTGCCAAAATGGTGATGGACCATTTTCAAATTGATAAAAACCTTCTTCCCGACCTTGTCGACACGTTTGGGGTTCAGGCCAAGGTTTCGGCAAAAGGAGCCAAGGAAAGTGGGCTTCAAGAGGGAACCCCAATCTTATATCGTGCGGGCGATCAGCCCAACAACGCCTTATCGTTAAATGTGTCAAAACCGGGAGAGGTCGCAACCACTGGGGGCACTTCGGGTGTTCTGTACGCCATCACGGAGAGTTTGAAAGCAACTGAAGGTGTAAAACTGAACAATTTTGCACATGTGAACCATGGCCCAAACACGCCTCGAATTGGAAAATTGTTATGTATCAATGGTGCTGGAATCCTATATCGATGGTTAAAAGATACCCTTCATCTTGAAGAGAACAGCTATTCAGAAATGAACGCTTTAGCGGTCCAAGTTCCTGTAGGTTCTAATAAATTACAACTTATTCCTTTTGGTAATGGAGCGGAGCGCATGTTCGACAATCGTATTATTGGGAGCCATCTTTGCAACCTAAATCTTAACCAACATGCTCGAGGAGATGTCGTACGTGCAGCTTTGGAAGGAATTGCCTTTGCTTTCGTGTACGGCATGGAAATCCTTAGAAAGGATAATACCGCTATTAGCGTACTAAGAGCGGGTAACGACAACCTATTTCGTTCCAGCATATTTTCCGAAACGATTGCCACGCTAATTGGTCAAGAAATAGAAATCTATAATAGCACCGGAGCAATTGGTGCCGCTAGGGCTGCTGCCGCTTCCCGTGATTCGTTCGATTTGGGTGCTATTACTTCCCAAAACGATTATTTGAAAACCTACGAGCCGTTAAAGGCGAAGTCAAGCTACCTTGAAGCTTACACAAATTGGAAAGAAACTTTAAATACTATAATCCAACAACAGAAAACATGACAACCACCACTGAATACTTCAAATCCATCGGCAACATCAGATTTGAAGGAAAAGAATCTGACAATCCACTTGCTTATAAATATTACAATCCTGAACAAATAGTTGCTGGTAAGACCATGGCCCAACATTTCAAGTTTGCCGTGGCCTACTGGCATTCCTTCTGTGGCACAGGTGCCGACCCTTTTGGTCCTGGCACGCAGCAATATGCTTGGGACACTCCGAAGGACGCTGTTGAGGCTGCCAGGATGAAAGCAGATGCTGCCTTTGAGCTCATAGCTAAACTGGGCTTCGAATATTATTGCTTCCACGACTTTGATCTAGTTCGTGAAGGGGCCACTTTTTCTGAATCTGAGTCGCGCTTAGGAACCATTGTGCCCTATTTGAAAGAGAAACAAAAAGAGACCGGGATAAAGCTGCTTTGGGGCACCTCCAATTGCTTTTCCAATCCACGCTATATGAATGGAGCGTCCACCAATCCGGAGTTTAATGTCCTGGCACGGGCAGCTGGACAGGTAAAACTGGCCTTGGACGCCACCATTGCCCTCGATGGTGAGAATTATGTATTCTGGGGCGGCCGGGAAGGGTATATGAGCTTGCTCAATACCGATATGAAACGGGAACAGGACCATATGGCCCTCTTCCTGGTAAAAGCGAGGGACTATGCCAGAAAACAGGGATTTAAAGGTACCTTTTTTATCGAGCCGAAACCCATGGAGCCTATGAAGCATCAGTACGATTTCGATACAGCGACCTCCATCGCTTTTTTAAGGCATTATGGGTTGGATAAGGATATCAAGCTCAATATTGAAGTGAATCACGCTACCCAGGCACAGCACACGATTCAACAAGAACTAC
>NZ_CAKZYF010000040.1 GCF_937884665.1 uncultured Allomuricauda sp.
GGTTTGATGCCCGTACCTACCAAAAGTATACAAACACTTTGGATGTAAAGGACCCTAAAACAGAGGTTGTCCCAACCGATTCCACACAGGCACCGATGCCGTATTATACCTTAGGTATTTCAGACTTTGTGGGTTTACGGTCCCAGTTCAACCGGGAAGAAAATGCAGCATTGAAAAACTATATGGTCATGGACGATGCGCTACAAATGGTACGGCAGATATCTTTTGTGGCCCCCAAAGAAATCCAGGACCGCTTGGCCGATACCAACCATTATTTTCTAACGGATTCCCAAGATGGTCTGATGCTCGAAGTGCACGGGCCTTCTGGCAAGACCCAAATCGATATGATAGCGTTCAATATTTTTGATTTTGAGACTGCGGACATCTGCTGGTCCAAAAACCGGTATGGCCAGATGCAAGTGGCCACCTTTTTGGTGGATGGCGGTCCATGTCCGGGAAATACCCAAAAAATACCCCGCAAATTGCAGGAAGACACCAACCACTTAAAATTTTAGGCATGAGATATTGGATACTTTTTTTAAGTTTTACGGTTCTTTTTTTAGGGGCCTGCGAAGATATTTTAGAGGTGCCGGATATTTCCGACCAGCAAGTGGAGCTGTTGGCCCCTTCGCCCGGTAGTGTGGTGAACGACAGTATTGTCAATTTCAATTGGAACGGTGTGGCGGATGCCGAGGCCTATAGCGTACAGATTGCCACGCCCAATTTTGAAAATGCCGCACAGTTGGTGCTGGACAGTCTTGTGGTCATCGATACGACCTTTGTTGGTACCCGAATTTCAAAACAGCTCTCCAACCGCGCGTACGAATGGCGGGTACAGGCATTGAACAGCGGTTTTGAGACCGGATTTACCGTAAGCGGTTTTACCGTGGACGCTCCCAGCAACTAGAAATTTGCAGTATGAAAAAAAACAAAAGAACCTATATCCTCCTGGTCGCGGTCCTCATTATTTGGGGATTTTTGGGCTATAGGATTCTTGGCGCCATCAACCCCTCGGAAAAACCCGCGGTCAAGCAGGACTTGGTGGGCAGACCTTATCAAATCGCCCTTAAAAAACGGGATACCTTTTCGGTTCATGCGGATTACCGCGATCCCTTTTTGGGCACTTGGCCGGATGGGAAAAAGAAAACCCTTAGGAAAAAGGTCCTAGCGGCCAAGAAAGAAACCCCGCAACGCAATATTGTCTACTCCGGCTCCCTGGCCGAAAATGGTTCCGACCAAAGGTTGTTTTTTGTCACGATTGAGGGAAATCAACAGATTATGGCAAAAAATGAGATTATACAGGGGGTAAAATTGGTGAACGGAACTAGCGAATCCATCAAAGTACAATACGGTGGCCGTATGGAGACCATTGCCCTACAAAAATGAAAGGGACCCAAAAAATAAAGGCAGGTGCACTACAGTTTGTGCTCTTCGTGGGAGCGATAATCGCGGTACTGCTCTTGATGTTCGTTTTGGTGGCCTATTCCCACACGCTATTTCTCAAAAAGACGGATTTATTGGTCGACATGATACAGGGCGCCGATAGGGGCCTACAGGCTTCTTTTGAAAAACGTATACCATCCGGAGGGACGGTGCTGCTGCCCCTAGACACCGATAAGAACATAACGACGCAGGTAGAAAAAACACATTGGGGCCTTTTGGAGTTGCGAAAGGTAGTGACCACCAAAGGAAAACTGTACTTTGAAAAATTGGCCTTGGTGGGCCATTCAGGTTCAGAAAGGCCTGCCTTGTACTTGCAAGATAATCTACGGCCGCTTATCCTAGCGGGAAATACCCAAATCCTGGGCACGGTCTATTTGCCCGAACGCGGTGTGAGAACCGGAAACATTTCGGGCTACAGCTATAATGCGCCCAAGCTTATCTACGGGCAGGAAAACATAGCGAAGAAGACCTTGCCCGTCCTTAACGAAGAAAGTAATCGTCAGCTGGAAAAATTGACGGCCCCTTTCTTTGAACCTGAGGGAGAGGACGTTCCGCTAACACGGGAACTTGTGCTGAAAAACAGTTTTAAAGAACCCCTAAAGTTGATAAAGGGCTCCCGCATACATTTGGAAAAGGTGCAGTTATCGGGCCATATCATGGTCTGGGCCAGCCAAAAAATAGTGGTAAATGCCTCATCACAACTGGAAGATGTAGTCCTTATTGCCCCTGTAATTGAAATTGGGGACCGTGTCAATGGGAGTTTTCAAGCAATTGCCAGCGAATCCCTAGATGTGGGAAAAGCATGCGGACTGGACTATCCCACGGTGCTCAGTGTAGGACATCAACACCAGGACGTCCCCGACCAGAATGATTTTGTTCCAAAATTGTCGGTCGATTCCCGTTGTGATATCCGCGGCATAATCATTTTTGAAGGCCCTGAAATGGAATTCGGCCGTTTCCGACCTGGAATCAGCATAAAAGAAAGCACAAGTGTGACCGGAACGATATTTTGTTCGGAGAGTTTGGAACTCAAGGGCAAGGTTTATGGAAGTGTAGCCACGGGCGCGTTCATCGCTTTTGAAAATGGGAGTATTTATCAAAACCATTTGTACAATGGAACCATAAATAGTAAGGGCTTGCCCTTAGAATTTGCGGGTATCGGATATGAACATGAAGTGAACAATCAAATAATGAAATGGCTGTACTGAAAAAAATCAAAGCCTCCACCCTAATGGAGACCCTCGTGGCAACCGTCCTTATCGTGGTCTTGTTCATGACCGCCAGTATGGTGCTGAACAATCTATTTTCTGCGAGTATCCAAAATAATACATATAGCGTAAGACAGGAATTGTTCCGACTTCAATATGCGTATCAAAATGGGGTTTTGGAGCTTCCCTATCTCGCTGAAATCGATGATTGGCAGCTAACCGTCAAGGAAACGAAACTGCAGGGGGTGAAAGGCCCTGTTTTTTTGGCGAAGCACATGTCCACTAATCAGGAAATCGCACTAAGGCCATGAAAACTGTGACCAAAGTAAAGGCGTTTACCCTAAGTGAGCTATTGGTGGTCCTGCTCCTGACCACGGTTGTGGTGGGAATGGCCTACGCCGTGCTCCATTTGGTACAAAAGCAGATGTACGGCATTCATGGAAATTTTGAAAGGAACACGGAGCTTAACCTATTACGCCAGAGCCTTTGGACCGATTTTAACCAATATGATGGGGTTTGGTACGATGCTCAAACGCAAGAATTAATATTTGCCAATGGGCTGGACGAGCGAATCTACCAAATCCATGAAGCGTACATCGTGGAACACAAAGACACTTTTCAAGTTCAGATTGAAGAACAGGTATTCTTTTTTAAGGGCAAGGAACGAGTTTCCGGGGAAATAGATGCCTTGCATTTTAAGACATCGAAAGAACTGGGGGCCAAGCCAGTTTTTGTGTTTAAACGAAATGCAGCGACCAGTTACCTAAATGACTGATATGGGATTCAAACTAGAAAATACGATACAACAAGAGACCGGTGAAATGTCAAACCCAGCAGGATGGGAGGGACTTTTAAAAAAAGAGATCACCCTATTTGGCACTTTTTTCAACAACCGAAAAAAGGAAGACTTCTATTCGGAACTGGCCGTGCTCTTAAAGGCGGGTATCCATCTTCGTGAGGGTCTACAACTGTTGTCGGACAATCAAAAAAAGAAAAGACCAAAGGAGTTTTATGCTGCTATGGTCGAGGATTTCGATGCTGGTCATAGTTTTTATAGGGTTTTAAAATCCAGAAAGGAATTCACGGAATACGAATACTATTCCGTGCAGATGGGTGAGGAAAGTGGGAACTTGGGCAAGATTGTGCAGGAACTGGGAGCGTTTTATACCCGTAAAAATGCACAGCGGCGGCAACTGTTGAATGCCTTGACCTATCCCATCATTATCTTTGGAACCGCCATATTGGTGGTCATTTTTATGTTGCGCTATGTAGTGCCGATGTTTGATGATATCTTCCGGCAAAATGGGGTTCAGCTACCGTGGATCACCAATTGGATCATTGGGGTTTCCCATGGTGTAAAGACCTATGGTTGGTCGGTGTTGTTGGGAATCCTTGGATTTTTGGTCTTTAGGAAGGCTATTTTCAATAACGAAAACGTACAGCGAAAGCGGGACGCTTTGCTGTTGCGATTGCCGTTTGTTGGCAATTTTATCCGTTTGGTCCATTTGGCCCAGTTTACCCAAGCCATCGCTTTGTTGACCGCCTCAAAAGTGCCTATGCTGAACAGCATTCAAATGGCAAAACGGATGATTCGTTTTCATCCACTCCGGGATGCGCTGGCCAAAGTAGAGGAGAAAATCCTTAAGGGGTTCAGTCTGAACGAAAGTATTCAAGGTCATGTGGTCTTTGACAATAAAATGGCTTCGTTGCTAAAAGTGGCGGAAGAGACCAATCAAACCGAGTTCATCTTTCAAAAACTGAATCAACAGTATACCCAAGAAGTGGAGCAAAAATCCAAATTACTATCCACTCTTATGGAACCTTTGATCATTGTGGTCATTGGTCTATTTGTAGGGGTGATATTGGTATCGATGTACCTACCCATGTTCAAATTGAGCAGTGTTCTTGGTTGAGCGTTTCCGAAGAGCTCCCGGTTCCTTTTTTTGCTCGCAAAACGGGATAGGAGACTGTTTTGATTTTGTGGTTTGGACAACTCTTCCAAAGTTTCGGGCTCATAGCGAATAGCGTTCAGGCTATTATCAACAATAGCGTATTCACGAGAATATTGATCCATGACGATTTACTGGTGTCCGTTTAGAAGTTTATTGATTTGTAAGCGCTGTGTTAGATTGGTACATCAAATTCTTTTTAAACTTAAGAAGCGCCACTTCATAAAACTACCTTGGCTTTAAATGAAATCGTAAAGGCTTTTATTGCCTTAGGGTATTCTTCCAACCAGGTCCAAGTAATTTTGATAAAAAAACAGTTTTATGCGGATAAATTTATCCATACCCTATTTTTAATGTTAATATTATAAAGAATATTCTTACAAATTAAATTATTTCTTACCTTAAGAAGAGTGAACCTAATTGTATAACTAAAACCCAAAATCATGAAGAAAAAGTCGTTGAAAAAATTGAAAGTGAACCGAAGAGTAATTTCAAAAATGCAAACCCGCAAAATTAAAGGAGGCTGTCCGACAGATGACAAATGCGGACTTACGGTAATCTGGTGCCCTTGAATTATCGAAAATCGAGATTCAATGAAAAAAGTCGTCCGGGAAGCAGTTTCCGGGGGGCTTTTTTGTTTCGATGTATTGGTCCCTTTACGGCTTGGTTTTAGCCCGGTGATAACGTTGCCTTTCCCAGAAATATTTAGAAGTTTTCACACTGCTCCAGTATATCCCATTATAGGATGAGTTCTCAATCAGCTGCTTTCCGGTCTATTTGCTTTTTCCAAACGATGAACACCAACGCAATAACTACAAATCCAATACCGGTTATTATCGGTGGATTAAAAAGACTTTCCCGCTGCGATCCGAGGTAGATAATCGCTATGGATAGGATGAGTAGGGCAATACTCGCGAAGGTCAAAATAGGTTTCATGATATATTCATTTTAAATTTCTTTTTTTTCATGGTGAAGTATACTGAAACGGTTTTCTGAGGTTTAGTTGATGATTATGATTTCCTTGACGACCACGGAATCGGGAATTTTCAAAAAATCAAGTTCATATTCCATACTATGGTAATCCAAGAGGTATCGATGTTTTTTGTGGAAAACCTGGACCCTGGATTCCATTTCCGAGCCATGGACTTCGGGTTGCCCAAGAAACGCTTTGAGTTCACCAAAATTTGTGCCCACGCGGACTCCTGTATTGGTGGCCCCCCGATTATCCCAAATATGGATGGTCTCAATCATGCGCTTCCCAAAAATATAGCCCAACGTATCTTTATGATAGCGTATGTAATGTACCGGAAATTCTCCCTCTCCTGTTTTAAGTATCCCCAAATGCAAAAGGTCGGGATAGTCCGTTATTGGTTTTCCTATTTCTATTCCAAGGTAACTTTGGTCTTCAATGGGTGGCATAAAATCAACATCGTCTTCGCTGGAGAAACCTTCGTTTTCTTCAAAAAGAGTTTCTTCGGTATTCGATGTGCTTTTGAGAAGGGTATCTTTCTGGGCTATCGGACCTTTTTCTGAGTTTTCTGATTTTTTGGGTTGGCAGGCCCAGAGATAAAGAACAAATAACAAAGCGATATGGGTCTTTTTCATGGAAAGGATAGATTTACATCATAAAGATAGTGGACAAAACGGCATGGGTTATTTTCCAATTTTAGGAATACGCTGGAGTAGGGATATATTTTCACTTTCCATAAGTAAGCCAATTATAAGAGTAGTGATGCTAAAGCGCCGACAAACTTCATCGATTCCCCAGAATTTGTTTGCCTTTGTAAACTGGGGCAATGATGCTTCAAAGTTTTGGATAAAGAAAAAAATATGGGGAAATGCATCTACAAGGATCCAGAACCGCGGTCTTTATCTTGTTTCATCTTAAAAAATCACTAACGTGTTATAAGAGGAAGATTCCCTATTTTTGAAGAGGACGGAAAACTTCAACCATAAAACCATCGCATGCGCAATACGTTAATAGGGCTACTGGGAATTCTGTTGTTTTGTAGCCATGATATGTATCTTAAGTTGGATACCTATTTTATAGCACCCGATCAAGCTGCTGAAATCTATCTGTTTAATGGAAAATTCGAAAAAAGTGAGAACGTCATCACCCGAGACCGTATGTTGGATGCCAGTTTGGTAGGAAATGGAAAACGCTATACAGTCAATGAAGGGCGATGGAGCGAGAAAGACAGTACGACCATCCTCAGTTTTCAGTCGGGCAAAACAGGGACTTGGGTAGCCGGAGTTTCCACCGCTGCCCGAAATATTGAAATGGAGGCAGATGCGTTCAATAATTACTTGGAACACGATGGTGTCTTGGATATGCTCAAATGGCGTCAAGAGAACAACGCCATGGACCAGGACGCAATTGAAAAGTATTCCAAACATGTAAAGGTCCTATTTCAAGTGGGTGATACCCGAAGTGATGATTGGAGCACCCTATTGGGCTAGCCTATTGAGTTCGTACCTAGCACTAATCCCTACGAACTGAATACGGGCGATACGTTGGAGGTAAAACTCTTGTTTCAAGGCCAACCCTTGGCCAACCAGTTGGTTTATGCAGATTATCGGGTTTCCGAGCATGGACATACCCATAAAAACGCGATTGATGGAAAGGCGAAGCCACATGCACATGAGGACCACTCCCATGGCCATTCCCACAAAAAACAGGAAAAACATGAACACGGGCATGCGGATGGAGCACATTCCCATGAGGAAAAGGGCCATAGTCATTCCAAAGATGGAAAAGATCCTCATGTTCACGAAACGGCAGAGGATACAAAAGAGGAAAATCATCAGCACACTTCTGGGCAGCAACTACGGACTGACGAAGCGGGTTTGCTATCCTTGAAATTGACAGCCGATGGCATTTGGTACCTTAGAACCATCCATTTGGTAAATTCTGAAGAGGAAGGGCTTACACACGAATCCAATTGGGCCACCTTGACCTTTGAGGTCACCCATGACCATGACGTTGATAAAACACATAGCCATTCGCACGAAGAAGAGGGTTTTCCCACATATCTGTTCTGGATTGGCAGCGTGGTGGTTCTGGGAGGCCTTTTCTTTTGGTTTAACCGAAAAAAGTAAGGCCCGTGATGCGACTTCGGTTTTGGTTTGTGGCTTTTTTATTGGTTTTTCCCACAGTTCTTTTGGCACATGGCGTAAGTTCTTCAGATCAGGCCATTTTGGATGAAGGCGGTCTACTGGCCTACATTAACGTAGGTGCTAAACATATGTTGACCGGCTATGACCACTTGTTGTTTCTTGCCGGGGTCATTTTCTATCTCAACGGATTTAAGGATATAATCCGTTTCATAACGGTTTTTACCGTTGGGCATAGCATTACGCTGATTGGTGCCACCTATCTGGGTATTCGGGCGGATGAACATTTGATTGATGCCGTTATCGCTTTAAGCGTACTTTACAAAGGCTTTGAAAATTTAGGAGGTTTTGAAAACCTATTAAAGATAAAATCGCCCAACCTTTTATTCATGGTTTTCACTTTTGGACTAATTCATGGTTTTGGGCTGTCTACACGCTTACAATCTTTTGAAGTTGGGAAATCCCAATTTTTAGCCAAAATTGTTTGCTTTAACATCGGCGTGGAACTGGGACAGGTTTTGGCTTTGATTCCCATTGTGTTCCTGATTACCCGCTGGAAGTCAAAATCGAGTTATGCGGCATTTTACAAAGCGGCGAACTATTACCTGGTTATCGCGGGAATCGGTCTTTTTGTATATCAGCTGTACGGGTATTTTCAAGGGCATTAAAATCAAAAATGACCTTGAGAACATAAGATTCTGATAAAATAGATGCTAGGAGTTTATCGAATACCGTAAAGCCAGAAACAAAAACAGCGGTTCGAATTACTCCCGTTTGAACCTGTTTCCTTGTTGAGGATAGGGATTTGAGGTGGGGACGAGGGTATTCATACTACATCGACCAGTTTTCCTTTGGATTCTGCATAGGCAATGCCCCATTCGGTTATTTTTTGGATAACGGGGATAAAGCTTTCGCCAAAAGGGGTCAAGGAATATTCGACACGATTTGGGGGCTTGGTCCCAAAAACCTCGCGCCGTACAATGCCATCTGCCTGTAGCGCCTTCAGTTGTAGGCTCAGCATTTTTTCAGTGATATCTGGCATAAATGTCTTTAATCCTGAGAAACGTATCTCTCCATTTCTGAGATACCAGATGATCACGCTTTTCCATTTTCCACTGATGAAATGTAAGGTAGCGTTGGTTCCACAATGAAAGAGGTGCCCATCTACCTCATACGCCTTCTTTTTTCCGTCAACTATCATAACCCCTATTTTACCTGTCATTTTTGACAGCTATTGCACAGTAAATATATTCAAAATAGTTTTATACTGTAAAAAGTATAGTTTAAGAAAATATATCACATTCAATATGATGGACGCAGTCGGTTATATCGCCTTGCTTCTCAACCTTTACTCAATGTCCGTTAAAGGGGAGAGGCGTCTTCGTACAATTTCATTGGTCGCCAACTTGATTTATATCGGGTACGGGATTCTGTTGCGTGCCACTCCGATCATTGTTGGCTGTACTGTGGCCGTTCTTTTGCACCTCTATCGATTGTTTACGATGAAAAACAGTATTTATGACGATAATACGATTGGCTAAAAAGGAAGATGCAATTGCGATTGCTTTACTTGGACGAACCACGTTTTCTGAAGCGTTTGGCGGTTTGTTTTCAGATAGAGATGACTTAAAGCGGTACTTGGACCAAACCTTTGCGGTGGACAAGATAGAAAAGAGTCTCGGGAAATCGAACAATAGGTATTGGATAGCTTCTGTTGACCGTTTGCCCGTTGGTTATGCAAAGCTCAAAATACGTTCCCCATCCGCATTTGTGGAGGGAAACGATACCAGTCAATTACAAAAAATCTATGTGCTCCAGGATTTTTTGGAGATGAAGATAGGAAGGCGTTTACAAGATATCCTCATGAAAAATGCCCAAAACAGCGGAAGCCGTCATATCTGGTTATCCGTTTATGAGGCGAACAAGCGAGCGATACGGTTTTATGAAAAAAATGATTTTCGCCCCGTGGGAAAACATCAATTCAGAATTGGAAAATTGTCATTTAATTTTAAGGTCATGTGCAAATCATTTCAGAAAGCGTAAGTTTCATGTGAAATCGATGGTAAATTCGAAAAAGCTTAAATTACATCAAGATTGTTCCTAGAAAGACTACAGGGAGTATCAGCTTTGATGTACGTTCTGGAACACTGCCCTTAGTTTATTGCGTACAGACTAAAGTTCCTTTGTAAAATACATTTTGAGGGCTTATCTTATGGTCTCTTCTAGACCTTAATGTATTTTTAGTTTAAAACCTTCACTATGTATCGCTTTCTATTTATACTCGTTTTCTTTCTATGCAATTCAATCTTTTCGCAAGTAGCCGTTAAAATTTTAGAGGAAGAAACGGACCAGTCGATAACCTTTAATGCATTCAATACCCTTGATGAACCTGTTGAAATCACATTTCGTCTCAGTGAAACGGTAGGATTGGAATACGACGGTAGTCCAGTTGTGAAACTCGTTCCGC
This sequence comes from uncultured Allomuricauda sp., assembly GCF_937884665.1. Taxonomy (GTDB): domain Bacteria; phylum Bacteroidota; class Bacteroidia; order Flavobacteriales; family Flavobacteriaceae; genus Flagellimonas. Next base: position 10,182 of record NZ_CAKZYF010000040.1, read on the forward strand.
CTGGTGAGACCTTAAAAGTCATCCAACTTAACAAAACACAGCCGCAAATCGGTTTTACGTATGATTATCACCAGGTTTTGATGCCCACTAAGGCGTATGATGAAACGGAGTTCAAGAAATATGAAACAGGTATCGTTGTTTTTAGTAAGGATGGCTGCTCACGCTGTTCTTACGCCACGGATTACCTGAGCCGAAATAAAGTGGATTTCACCCTTCTAAATTTCTCCAAAAATCCTGTTTTTGGAGAATATATGTGGGACAAGCTTGCGGCGCAAGGTCATTTGGGCAATCAAATACGTACACCCGTAATCATGGTCAATGGCGAAATCAGCCATTCCCATGAGAATTTAAAGCAGTTCGTCAAAGATTTGCGATAATTAAGTTCTTTCCGTATTGAAATTGAATATGTCCGCGCTTTAAAGACGCTGGCAAAAGATATCACCAGAAGCCTTTTTCATGAGAAGTTAAGCGCAAAAATGGTCAATCATGGACAATTTTTCTCACTTTGTCCAGAAAGAATTGGATTTATGTAGAAAACCTGTAAGTTGGACATCCCAAACAACTAAACAGCTATGAAACTGGACCTTGTTATCGTGGATGACTCTGACCTATGGCTCTCCATCGCTAAAAAATTATCAAAGCTCAATCCTCTTGTAGGCCGAGTAGAAACTTTTAATGATTCCATCGACGCTTGGATATATTTACAACTGACCCGCCCTGACGTGGTGATGACCGATATTGAAATGCCGGGAATGAACGGCCTTTCCTTTTTGGAGATGTTCGGTAGCAAACTACCTTTTATTTCGAGCTCGACCAAACAGCGATATGCCTTGCATGCCAGAGAACTTGGATGTGTGGATTTTTTGCACAAACCCTTTTCCAAAAAAGATTTTAATCAAGCTATTGCGGAAGCCCATGGGCGATTTTGCAAGAAACCGAAGGAATCCAACGAGGAAGGAAATTTTAAACTCCCTACGCGCGCTACCCGTTCCAGAATGGGTTTTCTACGCATGAACAAATAGGAATCGATTTTTCAGATAGTGCTTGCCGGGCCTTACTCATGTAGTGGACTTAAGGAGGATTCCATTTTCGGTAGCTTCGATTCCTGTTTGTTTTGGGAGGATTCCATTTTGGACAATATCGTATGGAGCAGGGCGATGGCCTCTTTGATGTAGGGGCCTTTGTTCAACATGATACATTCTGCACGTAGCGCTGTGGTGGCATCTGTAATTTCCGATCGGGAGGGCAGTCCAGTCTTGGCCAGGTTTTCCAGGACTTGAGTGGCCCATATAACGGGCACATGGGCAGCACCGCACAAGGCCAGCATTTCTTGATGTATTTTTCCGATGTTGTCCCCTCCTGTTTCAATGGCCAAATCGCCGCGCGCGATCATTACCCCAATGTTTTCACTTTTCATTGCCTCCAATAGGATAGGAACTAGGTTCTCAAATCCATATTTGGTCTCGATTTTCAAAATGACCCCTATTCTTTCTTTAGCTTTTAATTCAACAAGTTCTTGATAAAGCTCTTTTACATCTTCCGGTTTGTTGACAAAGGAAAAATTGATAATGTCCGCATGTTCCACTACAAAAGGCAAGTCTTGTCTATCTTTTTGGGTAAGACCTGAGAAACCTAGTTGGGTATCGGGAAAATTGATGCCTTTGTGCGCCCGAAGTTTGGATCCCCTTTCTTTGGCCAGATTGATCTCTACCTTGAATTCCTCCTCACCGATGGACGTGATATTTCCCCCGATTTTTCCGTCATCAAAGAAAACGCGGTGTCCCGTTTGTATATAATCAAATACTTGTGGCACCTGACAGGAAATAAAGGCAGATTCAGTTACATTGCCACTGCTATCAAAACTTGCAGGGGCTCCTAGTACCTCAGATTTTTTGATACGTATCTCATCCCCTGTTTTAAGTACGATGGCCTGCTCTTTTGAAGGGATATCCCCAACTTTAAGTTCAATGGGCGTTTCGGCAGAAGCAACCAGCATGAGTCCCGGTTCAAAATAGATGGTTTGCCATGTTTTAGTGGTAATCCGTCCCGATTGGACTTGGACCACCTCCAATTTTCTATGTTTTCCGCGGGCATCCACCACGGTCAAATCCTCTCCTTTTTGCAAAGCTGTACTTTTTCCATGGGATATTGGAACGTAGTAGGGCTGTCCTGAATACTCCAATTGAGGTAAAAGAACCACCTCCGCGGGTTCCACTACCGCTCCAAAGGCATCTTTTTTAGGTTTACAACGAATCACTTTTGGTCCAGGCTGAATTTCACCGGTCCGTATTTTGGGTCCGGCCAAATCCATTGAAATTTTTATCTTTTTGTTCAATTCATCGGACGCTTCCCTCACATTTTGGATGATTTTTTTCCAGACTTCGGGGGAATCATGGGCGCAGTTGATACGGGCGCAATTCATACCCTGCGCTATCATTGACTTGACCAATTCATAGTTTTCTGCGGATTCTTTGGGTTGGGTGACCATGATACGTACCCTTCTCCCTTTAGAGCGATAGCCCAAGAGTCGCTTTGTGTTCTTGGTAAGCCTTCTGTTCGCCTGTTTGATGGACCATTGCTTCTTTAACGCCTCCTTTTCATTTTTATCCATGGCGAGCCCCAGTAAATACCGTGTAAGGAGCACACTGGCCTTAATATGTCCTTGGGCGTTCGCAAAACGGGTCAGTCCCAAATTTCTAAGATGTTTTTGCATGGCACGGACGTCAAAACTTCTGAAGGCAAAATAGTGGATGAGGTTCCTGGCGCTTTTATCAAAATTTGGATGTATTTGACTCAGGATTTCTTCTGTTTTATCTTCATCGATGTCCATTTTTGAAAGTATGGCATCCAACTGGTCAATGACTTCTTGAACAACTTCTCTTTTAATTTTCATAGAATGTGGTGTTGATTGCCCATTTTTTGGTCTTGGTTTTCATTTAACCATAAACGGAAGAATACGGTCCGTTGATCCTGGTAAAATTAAGCGGTACAGGATAAAATCCAGTGAACGAATCACTTTCTCCGGTTATGAAACGAAAATTTACCAACAATACCCGTTTTTGTAGTTGCCTAAAAGTTAAATCTTTTGAAATTCCTCAGACCGGTTTCCATTAGTTGAACCCCTTGTTTTCAATTGGGAAAGTCCTAAGCGGCAAAGAATGTATACGTTCGGCTTGTCCAAAATGGGTTTTTGAATTAAACCCTGTAACATTTTTTCAGTCTTATCTACAAATCAACAAACCTTTAACATGAATACCCGCCAAAACCAAGCGAGACTCGCCGGACTTTTATATTTGATTATCGTCGTCACAGGTATCATCAATCTAATGTACGTTCCCTCTCAATTAATCGTTTGGGATGACGCATCGGCAACTTTTACGAACATAGTAGCTTCCGAAACCCTGTTCAGGTTGGGAATTCTCGCTGCCATCATCTGCTATACCACCTTTTTGTTTTTACCGATAGTACTGTATAGACTGCTTCATACCGTGAGTAAAAATAGCGCAATTTGGATGGTGGTTCTGGCTTTGTTCAGCGTGCCTTTTTCCTTTTCCAATATTTTAAACAAGGTCAATGTCCTGACACTTATAGACAAACCGGACTATTTAGCGGTTTATACCCAAGAAACTCTAGAAGCGGAGGTTATGCTCCATCTTGATTTTTATTACAACGGGATTCAAATGCTCACCATTTTTTGGGGACTATGGCTCCTTCCCTTCGGTTATTTGGTGTTTAAATCAGGTTTTCTTCCAAAAATTTTGGGCATACTTTTAATGCTCGGTTGTTTCGGCTATTTAATCAATTTTGTGGGATCCTTTCTTATTGAGGACTATGGGAGTTTGGGTATTCGGCGCATTATTTCATTGCCCGCGAGCATTGGGGAAATAGGAATTTGTTTGTGGATGTTGATTTTTGGTGCAAAGACCTTTTGGAACAGGGCCGCTAAGACTTAGATTTTTTAGAATCGACGTGAAATTCAGAATAGCGGAGCCCAAAACCGTTTTCTTAATTGATATCGTTCGTTACTGTGGCCTTTACATCTTTCTTGATTCCGTATTACTATCAATTCCGGGTGTGTTTAAAAAACGGCGAATACAACCATTCCTTGGTTTTTGTAGTCTAATACATAGAAACACCTTACAAATGACTGAACGAAAAAAAGTGAAAACACAAAATATATTCATCATAATCGGTTGTGCGCTGTTGCTATTTATGGGGGTTTTTCATGGAATTGGAATACACTATGTTACCGAGATAGTGAATCAATCGAATACGAAAACCTTTATAAAAAAAATATTTCCTGTACTTTTTGGCCACGCCTCACTGCATTTGTTCGGTATGGCTATGCTGGGGTTGGTTACCCTAGGTAATGCGGGCGAATTGAAAAGACTGCGGTATGTGCTGGTGGGCTTGATAAGTATCGACGCCCTGCTTGCTTTTTATTTAGGCGCCGCTTTACCGGGTTTTGTTGCTTTGGTCGCCGCTCTTTGTTTTCTGGCACCCACATGGATAAAGTAGGGATGATCTCTATTTTCCAGCATTCTGGTCTAAACCTTTTATCATATCAAGAGTCCTACCTTAAAAAACCATGCACTTGAGATATTTTCCATACACACTGGGTATTTTGCTCGCATCTTGTGGAATGGATAAACAGAGTGACAACAATGCAACAAGAGTTGTTTTTGAAATGCCGAAAAAAGTCCAGATGTTGGGCTATACAGATGCTATTATGGAACCTTTTTTGGATAGGAAGGGGAGCATTCTGTTTTTCAACAATGCAAATGAAGCAGCAGTAAACACAAATTTGCATTGGAGCACCAAAATCAACGATACCGTCTTTCAGTATCAAGGGGAGATTAGGGGAGTGAACACAATGGATTTGGAAGGAGTACCCACCATGGATACCTTGGGAAACTTTTATTTTGTCTTCACGGGCAACTATGGGGAAACCCTGGCTACTATTTATCAGGGAAACTTCGCAAGCGGTCTGGTCCAAAACAAAATGCTGGTTTCGGGGATTTCGCGCAACACCATGGGGTGGGTAAATTTTGATGTCGAGATTTCCCCGGACGGAAAAATGATGTACTTTGTAGATGGGAGGTTCGATGAAAAGGGCGGTCCTCATGAAGCCGATATCGTTTTAGCCGAAAAGAAAGAAGGGACCTTTAAGCGCTCATCGGACTTAAATGACATTCTTCAACGCGTAAACAGCGAAGCCTTGGAATACGCCGCGGCCATATCAAAAAATGGGCTGCGATTATGCTTCACCCGAGTACGTGCCCCGTTAAATGGCAATTCGGAACCACGGTTATATATGGCTTCACGAAAAAATGAAAATGAACCCTTTTCCGATGTGGAACGTATTGAAGAGATCACTGGCTTTGTGGAAGGGGCAACATTTAATGACGACGATACTGGAATTTATTTCCACAAGAAAGAAAATGGGAACTTTGTATTGTATTATGCAAAGATTTCAGAGTAGTTTAAAACCAAACCATGAATACACGTATCCAAACACCCACTCCTAATCTAGAAGACAGTCTTAATTTTTACAAACAACTGGGGTTTACGGTGGTTTCTGATAAAAATCCGATACTGGTCTCTGATGGTACAATACTCATCGAAATCAATCCAAATCGCTTTGCCCGGGCGGGCATAAAGCTATTTGATGAAAATTGGACGTTTGTTTTGGAGCAATTCAAAAATGTCGCTCCAATAGCGAATGGCCATTTGCTTAGCGATCCATCAGGTACTTGGATTTATTTAATGGAGGCTGATCAAGGGACAAAACTTGATCGACAAATTTTTCCAAAGTCAGTTTTGGGAAATTCCATGGGTGTCAGTTTGGAATCCATCGCTTTCAAGGATTCAATTACGTTTTATGAAAAGTTGGGTTTTAAGAAAGAAGAGGGAAATCTGAGTCAAGGATGGACCAGTTTAAAAAATAAAGATGGTCTTATCGTTACCATAATGAAGGACAATGCTTGTCCGCATTTGTTCTTTAATCCGTCTCTCACGTATTTCAACGGTGCGAAAAATGAAAAGGTAATTGAAACCATTCGAAGCTTGGAAATTCCGATAACAGAAGAAATCACCTATTTTAATTCAGAAGGCGCAGTGGACAATATTATTATCCGGGATCCGGGGGGATTGGGTTTTTTTATTTTCAACGATTAACTTCTTTACACAGTAGCATGGATTATCGGACATACGAACCGGATAGTGATTTAAAGGCAATTATCAAGTGTTATTGGACTTTGGAAGGAGATGAAAGCGATATTCAGAAACAGGTAATCGTTCCTGACGGATGCATGGAAATGATATTTCATTTTGCAGATTTATACAAGCAGTTTTTAGTGGAAGATACTTTTGTGATACAACCCCGATGCTTTCTCATGGGTCAATTGTCCAAGCCTTTGGAGATTGAACCAACGGGGAAAACCGGAATATTTTCTGTGAGGTTCCATCCGGATGGGTTTTTGCCCTTTGTCAGTTTTCGCATGACCCAAATACAGGATACGGCTGTTCCTCTCACAACCCTATTTGGCGATGAGGGTCAGATGCTGGAAAAGGAAATTTTGACTGCAAAAACGACAAAGGAGCGAATTGAAAGTATGGAACGTTTTATTGATCGCCAACTTCAGAATAAAGAAGTTGGCGATAAAATAATTCAGATGACCTTGCAGACCATATTGGCGGAAAACGGGCAGCTATCAATCGATGGATTGTCCAAAAATCTGAACGTCCATCGCCGGAAGTTGGAACGAAGATTTGACACCGCCATTGGGATGAGTCCCAAAAGACTTTCAAAAATAATGCGTTTGCAAGCCGCGCTAAAAAAACTGCTGAATGCAGAGTTTGACAGTCTCACTGGCTTGGCCTACGATATAGGCTATTATGACCAGGCCCATTTTATTAAAGAGTTCAAGGAATTTACCGGGTTTACCCCAGGAGAATTTTACGGGGACCACATTCAGTTGTCCACCTTGTTTTATAGAACATGAGGTGTCGCAATTTTACAATTTTTACTGTGGAGTTAGCTCCATATTTGATTCAACTTTAAAATGATTCAAAATGAAAACAGTAGTCACTTTGGCCAGTTTCGGATTAATTTTTTGGGGAAGCTGGACGGTACGGCCAAAAAATGAATTGAAACAAGTGGAATGGATTTTGGGAACTTGGGAAAGGCAGACCTCAAGAGGAATTATCTACGAACATTGGAAAAAAGCAAATAATTATGAATTTAGCGGGAAGAGTTACATGATTAGGCAGGGCGATACCACCATTTTTGAAACAATCCAGTTGATTTCTGGAGATGCGGGTATGTACTACATCCCCACGGTTCGAAATCAGAACAACGCGATGCCCGTAAAATTCAAGGTACAAGAGATTTCAGATAGTGCGTTTACGTTTGCCAATAAGATGCATGATTTTCCCCAATATATTTCTTACCGCAAAATTGGCAGGGATTCCTTGCTTGCTGAGATTTCAGGAAAGCTCAAGGGAGAAGAAAGGCGCAGACAGTTTTTTATGCGTAAAGTAAAATAGGTAGTTTTCAAAAGGATACCTCCCATAGAATTCTTATGAACCTTGGGGCGGTTTTACCCTTTATTAAAGAAGTAAAAAGCACACTGGGGGTGCATTTAACAATAAAAAATTAGAGTATGCTCGAAAATCCAAAAGTCAACATTAAAGTAAAATTATCGTCCCTTTGGGCGTCCTTGATCGCCCTCTATATTTATGGGGACTATTTTGACTTGTACACACCAAATAAAGTTCCAAATCTGTTGGACGGGAAAAGTATGCTCGATAGCCCAACCAAACTATTTTTAGCCGCTTTAATGTTGGCCGTTCCTTCTTTGATGATCGCTTTGTCCGTTCTTTTAAAACCAAAACTAAATCGTGTGCTCAACCTTATTTTTGGTGTTTTTTTAACCCTTGTTGTGATTCTTGTGGGTAGCACATCCATAAGCGCTTGGCACAGTTTTTATGTGTTTTACGCTATATTGGAGGCCTTGGTCACCCTGCTTATTGTGTATTTGGCGTGGAATTGGCCCAAGGAAGAGCACTCTTGAAATACACCGTATCCTTTTGGAGAAGTAGGTATTGAAGAGATGACAAGTTTAGATAGCGGGATGTTGCCTTAGGCCCCAAAATCCCGATTACAACTGTTCCTTTCTTGAATGGCTTTTAAGGGGCGAAGCGCTAAAGTGTAAACTCGGTAATTTCCCCGTCGATATCAAAAATATGGGGATAGTGTTCTTTTATGTTTTTTTTCATAAAATCCAAGGGTACATCTTCAAAATGCCCATAGTCCTCAACATATTCCATAAAGAGGCTCCCATCATTATTAAATTGCTGTAGGAAGGAATGGTTCTCTCCATCAAAATCGAGGGGCTCCACATTGAATTTGGAGCATAAAGACGCGTTGAACGCAGGCGATAGTTTTAACCATTTTTTATTCAGATAAACATTTACCATTCCGTGCGGGGTAAGCTCGTTGGAACCAAATTTCTCCGTCAAGCGTTCTACCGCAATATGATTTTTTACTTTTCCCAAGTGTAATCTGGAAGGAATGCCCAATCCTCTCAGACAAGTAATTAGCAGGATGGATTTCTCCACGCAATTTCCCGAGGCTTTCGCCGAAATGGTACTCGCACGATATTTTTCTTTGGAAAGACTTATCCGATATGGATCATACCACCAACCATCTCGTACTTTGATGTACATGGCTATCGCTTTTTCTTTATAGGTACGTCTGCTGTCTTTGTGTGCAGCGATCAGTTCTTGAATGCTTTCATTTTCATAATCAAAAAAATAGGAGGACTGCAAATACTTCATTGAGCAAATTCTGATTTGAAGTCACTAACCTAAAAAATATAATCCAAATCCCCCTTTTATCGGATTGATTTAAACCTCTTATCATCGTTGTTTGTCCTGTTCGGTCCTTTCCAAAAAATTATTCCTTTAAGTTTGTACCTCATCAACATTGAAGTGTCTTAGTATGTCAAAAAAAAGAAAGTGGCTCCTCATGGGCGGTCTGGGAGCCTCGTTATTATGTCTCGGAGTCTGTGGTTCTATTGAAAGCGCTTTCTTAAAACATTCCGGGACACCAACCCTTCAATGGGTACTTTTGGGAACTCTTTCGTTGTTTTTACTCGTACTTGGGTCAGTTCTTCTTATCAAGGCAGGGCTATTGGAAAAAGAAATCACAACTGCAAAGTAAAAATCTCTTTTTAGAAAGAGTTTCCCCATTTCTATCTAAGAGGACTACGAGCGGTTGACCAGATTAAATACAAAATAGTTCCCATATTCGCCCAAGAAAGCAGCTACCCCTATCTTTCGATCGGGAAGAATATTTTCGGCGATCCGTTACTTATTCTATATTTATGAGGTTGTAAACGAAGTGTCTGCAAGGTGAAGCGTATTGCATTTTTATTCATATTTCTTGTTTTGGAGCTAGGGTCCCAAGAACTACCTCCCATTCAGAATTATGCCCCACCGGCGTATCAGGGCGAAAATCAGAATTGGTCGATTTCCCAATCAAAGGAAAAACTGATATATATCGCCAATAACAAAGGTTTGTTGGAATTTAATGGGGCCGATTGGACGCGGTATGCCTCCCCGAACGAAACCGTTATCAGGTCGGTTAAAGTTGTGGGTGATAGAATATACACAGGCTCCTATCGGGAATTTGGATATTGGGAAAAAGATACGTTCGGCACACTTCATTACACGTCAATATCTCAGAGGGCCAAGGTGGATTTTTTACCCGATGAAGAGTTTTGGAGCATTCGGGAAATTGAGAATGGTATACTTTTCCAATCTAGGGTAAGGATTTACATATACAATCTTAAAAAGGGTTCCATCCGAAGTATTGACTCCGAAACCGCTTCCCCAAATCTGTTCGAAATCGATGAAAACATCTATTTCCAGAAACAGGATAAGGGTATTTTCAAAATTGAAGGAGGAAAGGATTTTTTGGTCCTTGATGACATTCCAGTTGCACAGGATGAGGTGGTTGGTATATTCCAACGCCAATCTGAAGTCCTCATCTTGACCCGGGACAATGGTTTCTATAGGCAGGAAAAAGGAGCATTGGTCAAATGGGACACAAAAGCAGATAGTTTGCTTTCCCAAGTGAGCGTGTACGGCAGTATTCGACTTCGCAATGGTTCTTTTGCCCTGGGAACCATATCCCATGGGCTTATCCATTTGGACGAAGCGGGAAACTTGCTCAACCATATCAATCAAATCAACGGTTTGCGCAACAATACGGTACTGTCCTTGTTTGAAGATACCGACAACAACTTGTGGTTGGGTCTGGACAATGGTATCAGCTATGTGAACCTAAAGTCCCCTTTTCGGGTATATCACGACAACAGGGGTGTAGTTGGAAGCGTTTACGCCACCGAGGTTTTGGATGACATGATGTATCTGGGTTCAAATCAGGGTTTGTTTTATAGAAATATGAAAGGTACCTCAGATTTCAAAATGATACCAGGTACCCAGGGTCAGGTTTGGTTTTTGGGAAAAATAGGAGGAACGCTTTTTTGCGGACATCATACTGGAACTTTTGTGATTCGCGAAGACAAAGCCGAAAAGATAGCAAGTGCACCGGGAACGTGGACTTTAAAAAAAATCGAAGACCGCCCCGATCTACTCGTACAAGGGAATTATGACGGACTCCATATCTTGGAAAAAACAGACCAGACCTGGAAGATTCGAAATAAAATTGGAGGTTTTGACCACTCATCCCGATTTGTATCGGTGCATAATGGAAAAATATTTGTCAACCATGAATACAAGGGCGTATTCAAAATAAAAACAGATGCCTCGTTCACTACTGTCGATAGGGTAGAAGTAGATACTATGATAAGGGGATCGAATTCAGGACTGTTAAAGTATAAAGGCGCACTTTTGTACGCCTACAAGGATGGAGTTTTAAAGTATAGTGATACAAAAGAAGCGTTTCTTACTGACAGTATACTGAGCAGTGTCTACTCTCAAAAGGAGTACGTTTCCGGTAAACTGATGGTTGATGAAAGAAACAGCTATCTGTGGATTTTGACGGATTCCAACATATCCTATTTTATTGAAGGGCAATTGGACAGCGCGCCGCGTTTACGCACCATACCGCTGACTGAAAACATGCGGGACGGGATAGCTGGGTATGAGAACATTACTGCATTCACAGGCAAGAATACGTATCTGTTCGGAAATACTTCTGGATACTTTACGGTTACCTTGGAGCAGTTGTCCGATCCACAATTCACAGTTGAGATTGGCAAGGTAAAGGCACTCGCCCTAGAAAAGGCAGAACGTTCTGTGGATATCCGACAAAAAGGAGATTTCACGCATATGGAGAACAACCTAAGGTTTTCCTTCTATACCCCAACGTACAGTAAGTTTTTGCAACCTGAGTATCAATATAAATTGCAGGGGATATACGATGCTTGGAGTGATTTGTCGCATGAATCCAACGTAAAGTTTGAAAACCTTCCTCCTGGCAATTATACCTTTAAGGTAAGGTCCAAGGTAGGCAATACCTTTTCTTCAAATGAAGCTTCTTATGCGTTCCGTATTGCGCCGCCTTGGTACTTGACCAATATAATGTGGATTGTTTATTTGGTTGGGTTGCTCGTTGTTTCCGTGGCAATACACAATCTGTACAAGAGATATTATACCAAAAGACAGGAAAAATTAATAGAAAAGAATAAACGTGATATGGCATTGGCCAAGGCGCAGAGTGAAAAAGAAATCGTAGAGCTGAAAAATGAACAGCTGAAAACCGAATTTCAAAATAAAAGCAACGAACTGGCAGCTTCAACTATGAGTATCATCAAGAAGAACGAACTTTTGTCAAAAGCGAAAGAACAACTCATGGCCAATTTGGGTGAATCTGATTCAGTAAAACCGATTATCGAGATTATAGACAGCAACCTAAATCAAAGTGATGATTGGGAGCTATTTAAAGAGGCCTTCAACAATGCGGATAGAAAGTTCTTGAAGAAATTGAAAAAGGTTCATCCCAATTTGTCTCCGAATGACATTAAGCTATGTGCCTACCTACGATTGAATTTATCCTCCAAGGAAATCGCACCTTTGTTGAATATTTCCGCTAGAAGTGTGGAAATTAAAAGATATAGACTTCGAAAAAAGATGGGATTGGAGCATGATGCGAATCTCGTCAACTACATTCTTAAGCTATAACGGTTCAATAGCACCTCAACATTACCTATACAAATAGGTTTTAACAAGAATTACCATCGCTTACTTCCTACATGTAAAAGCCCCTATTTTCAGTGGTTTTTGACGATTTGTCAAAAAATAGACCCTTATTTTATCATGTATATTTTTTGTAGAGGTCAATTTTATGGTATTCCTATTTTTTTAAGATATGTTTAACCATGCAAAATGGGACGCAAACGAGTTCACTTTCTATTTGACGGAGAACTACATCGTTTTCGAAACTCATCTTGCCTACTGAATTAAAACTAAACAACACTATGAAAAACAAATTGCTAAGACTACTGCTCTTTCTTTTTGTTATAGGTACTCATGCGCAAGCGGACCGAGTATCTGTAATCAGAAGTCAAGAGGGTACGAAATTGGTTGTCAATGGAAAGGATTTCATGATGAATGGAATGAACTGGGATTATATCCCTATTGGCACCAACACAGTAAATGCAGAATTCTGGAAAAAACCGGACGACATCATTAAAGCAGGATTGGATACAGAGATGTCCCTTCTAAAGAATATGGGTGTCAACGTCATTCGCCAATACACGGGAGTTCCTGCCAAGTGGATTCGCTATATCTACGAGAATTACGGTATTTATACCATGTTGAACCATTCTTTTGGTCGTTACGGATTGACCTTAAAAGGAGTATGGACTCCGGTTACTATCTATGATGACCCCGTAACCCAGGAGTTTTTGATGTCCGAAGTAGAACAACTGGTCAATGATTACAAAAATACTCCAGGTTTGCTCCTGTATTTATTGGGAAATGAAAACAACTACGGATTATTCTGGCAAGGAGCGGAAACCGAGGATTTTCCGGATGATGAAGGAAGGATTGAGTTTATAGGTGAAAGCAGGGGAAGACCGATGTACAAATTAATGAATGAGGCCGCAAAGAAAATGAAGGCACTGGATGCCTCGCACCCGGTTGCCATTTGTAACGGTGATGTTTTATTTATTGATATTGTGGCTGAAGAGTGCAAAGATGTGGACATCTATGGAACCAATACCTATCGGGGCGCTTCTTTTGGCGATATGTTCCAAGTGGTAAAGGACAAATTGGACATGCCCGTTATGTTTACCGAGTTTGGAGCAGATGCCTTTAATGCCATTGAAAACAAGGAAGACCAATATTCCCAGGCGTACTACATGGTCGAAAACTGGAAAGAAATTTATGAGAATGCCGCTGGTTTGGGAAAAGTGGGAAACTCCATTGGAGGTTTTACTTTCCAATTCAGTGACGGCTGGTGGAAATTTGGTTTTGACGATAGGGAAAATGCGGATGTACATGACAACAATGCTTCATGGTCCAAAGGCGGATATGCTAGGTATTTGGACTTGATACAGGAAATTTCAACAACAGGATTGTGTGATCTTATTTGTAATAGCCACAACTTGATCTGACAATTGAGAGTTATCAGACACCTGTCTGCTCTCTTGGTTCT
>NZ_CAKZYF010000041.1 GCF_937884665.1 uncultured Allomuricauda sp.
TGATTTTGAGAGAACCTCTTCGATGTAACAAGAATGCAGGAACCCTGACGGAGTGAACTAAGTTCTTCTTTTTTAGGTTTCCCAAACAATGCCCCCCTAGTTTCGTAATAATCCAGCAATCAGGACCACGAAAATCTTCCCTTGCTTTTCTCAGCTTTTGACTCTGAACGCACAAAAGTCTGGATTTATTAAGGGTAAAAATCATCGGTGATTCCAGTTCCCCCCTGTTTTGGTGCGAATAGGGTAATCGTGTCTTTATTTAAAGGTGTCGTCACAAATAGCTTGGGGGAATATGCCATTATCGGGATTGAAAAGGGTACCTGCACCCTTCAGGCGACCTACCATGGCCCAGGTATAGCTCCAGAAATACATTAAAAACAATTCTCCGCACAAGTTTTTTTTTCTTTTCTCATCTAACCTCATATAAACCAGTAGAAATACAAACAATGAGAAAGATGATAAGGATAACACAAACTTATGTTTTAGTATTGATGGCAGTAGCTTTGTGGACCAACTGTTCCACGGATAACGAGAACGGGATATTTGTTGACAGCGTTGCAACGGACGGTGACTTAACAGAAGGTGAGAATACGGACTGTTCCAATACAACCAGCATTTTTGAAATCAATTTAAATCCTGGGGATTGTACTGTGGATGTGCAAAACTCCTTGGGCATTGTGTCCAGTTATTCCGAGACTGTGGCTGGAACCACTAGGAACATTACCTTAAATGGGGTGGCAAATCATTTTGTGGGTCAGTTTCCAAATAGTGGTAATCCCAATACCATCCCGCACCCGGTCGATAATTCACGCATGACCCCACAGCCAGAACTTGCGGCCAAGGCCACCGCTGGTCAGGGGCACACCATGTCCGTTTACCTTTCGGGAGTGGTGGGGGAGCCCTATACGGCCGAATTTTTCATGGGGTCGGACGGTACTCTGAATCGGGACTGGAACATTACCACGCTACAAAATGAAGTAAACCTGGGTTTGGACTGTAACAACGCCCATGTACAGCCCACGGGCCGTTACCACTACCATGGCTCCCCATCCAACTACGCCTCACAACAGGGTATTGATGGGTCTGCGATGGTAAAGATAGGATATGCCGCAGATGGATTTCCCATCTATTACAAATACGTCTATGCGGACGATGGTACGACTATCACGGAAGTGCGTAGCGGGTATCAATTAAAGACAACAGATAGAGGGGGTGACGGAATCAGTGTGCCGGATGGATGCCCCAATGGCCTGTATTTTCAGGATTATGAATATGTGGACGGACTTTCCAGCTTGGATATGTGCAATGGAAGGTTTGGAAAGACCCCCGAATCAGAAAGTGAATACTTTTATGTGGTAACGGATAATTTTCCTTCTGCTCCCTTATGTTTTTCCGGAACGCCGGACGATAGCTTTTCCTTTAGATAATGCCAAATTCAAAAACTAAGATGAAAAAAATCATTTTGCCCGTTTTAATGCTAATGGCCTCACTGTGTCCTATCTCACTTTTGGCACACCAGCCCCATCAAGGTAACTACACCTTTCGTTTGGATGGGGAAAGGGCTACCTTGACCATTCATTTTACGCCCAAGACCGTTTTGGATATCCTCGAGTTTCTGCGACCTGAACTGAAAACCGCTTCAAAAATCAATTTACGGGCCTACCAGAAAGACGTTTGTAGCTATTTTGAGGAGCGTATTTGGTTTAACGGAAGTGACTTACGGGGAAGACTCGTAGTAGACGAAATGGACCTGGCCTCTCATGACGCCTTCGTCATTTTCGTGTTCAAAGGGCCTTTTGATAGCACAGACGGTTTTGAAATTACCGTAAACGCCCTGACGGATATTTATACCAAACCAGAGAACTTTGTGTTTGTCAAACATCAAGGAACCGCCGTGCGCCACGTGTTGACGCAGAAATATCGAAATCTGGTCGTGCAAAATCCTGAAACAGCTAAGGGAAACGTGTTGGTATTGGCAGGAAACCTATCTTTTGGACTCTTCGTTCTGTTTGCTTTGACGGCTTTCTTTTTTTGGGTCCATTCTTTGAAACACAAGATTCAAAAATAAATGGGTTTCCACATTTAGCGGCAACTGCGGATGGCCCAAGAAAGTATAAGAACACGTCCATGGTATTTTTTAGAACATGAAATACCATAGTAAGTGGGTAGCTAGTTGAAATCTGTATAATGCGTCCAAGTTATATTGCTTTCGTATATTTATCCGCTCAACCCAACAACACAATTGCTCATTCAACCATCTTCAGCGATGGTTTTTTTGTTTATGGACGATATATTCAAAGTGCACAACCTAGATGCTCGTAAATTGAAGAGTGTTATTAAAGATAAGATTGTAGACGTAACAATAACCTCTCCTCCTTATTTTGATTTAAAAGATTATGGCTCCAAAAAGCAAATTGGATTTGGCCAAGAATACCAGAAATATCTGAATGATCTGAAAACGGTATTTGAAGGAGTATATGAGGTTACCAAGGAAACCGGAACACTTTGGGTGGTAATCGATACTTTTAAGAGAGACGGTATTTTGATACCCTTGCCTTTTGATTTTGCCGATAAAATCGCCGATGTTGGATGGAAACTGCAAGAAGTTATTATTTGGGGCAAGGATAGGACCGTACCATGGACCCACAAAGGACAAATGCGCAAAATGTTCGAATACATTCTGGTGTTTTCCAAAAACAAGGAGTATAATTTTTTCATTGATGAAATCCGAAATTTTCAATCACTGAAGAAATGGTGGATAAGATACCCAGAAAGATATAACCCCAAAGGCAAAACCCCGGAGGCCATTTGGAACTATAAGATTCCACTGCAAGGTGCTTGGGGCAAAGGCTACATCAGACATTTTTGCCCCCTTCCCGAACCAATGATGGAGCAGATAATAAAATTGACCACAAGGGAAGATGATGTCGTATTGGACTGTTTCTCCGGCTCAGGAACCGTACTGTTCAAAGCGGACACTATGAAAAGAAGGTACATAGGGTTCGACTTGAACCAGGACTATATAGAAATGTTCAATAATTACTTGAAAAAGATGGGCCGACAGAAACGTTCGGAATACGAACTGGCGAAAGAAAGTTCTTGGAACCAGAAAAAGTTTGAAAAGCTGATTTTGGAGCTTAGGGCCTTAAAATATGCACGGGTACTTTTTAAAAAGTTGAAAGAACTGGAGGTGCAAGGGGTTGAAAAGATGTATGTGGCAAAATCCGCAAACAGACCGAAAGCAAAAAATAGCCTTATGGTAATCGACTATTTAATTCTGCTCAATTCCCATGGGCAAAAAAAACATATCCTTAAAAATATAAAGAATCTGAGTCTGGTAAGCCCCCTTTCCGGGTTTGGCATAGAACCAGTATTCTCCTTTGTCGAAAATGTCGGGGATTTCATGGCGATTATAGAAAGTGAAAATTTATTTGTTTACAACATACAAGCTACCCATAG
Organism: uncultured Allomuricauda sp.; assembly: GCF_937884665.1. GTDB lineage: Bacteria > Bacteroidota > Bacteroidia > Flavobacteriales > Flavobacteriaceae > Flagellimonas. The sequence goes on from NZ_CAKZYF010000041.1 coordinate 3,460, forward strand.
ATTTCAGGATAAAATTTTGACCGAGGATTTGCCAAAATTTATGGGAACCCAAATGATTTTGAGTGAGATATTCGTAAATATTGACGAGAAAGAATATGAACAAAAGAATTTATGACCATCCCAAGCTGAAAAAACCAAAATCAAGATATACGAACTAACAAAAAAGTAGGGGAGTTATGATTTTTTTTGATTTTTGAAAGGGAAAGGTCAGTTAATTCCGTACAGGATTCGTCATTAAAGCCCTTTAACTTTATTCGTTTTGGCAATTTCTTTCGCCTTTCGTTTTTTGGCCTGTTTGCGTTCCGTTTCAGTTTTCCATTCTTCCAGTTCCTTCCGTTCCGGTCCCATTATCTTGAAAAGACTCGATTTTTTGAATTGGTCCATGATGCCTATGCCCACAAAACTGTCGTAGCGTTCTTCATTAATGATGAGATGATTTTTTGTTCTTGTGTATGGCAAAGATTGGTGCCTTAAGTATACAATTTGTTTAGAGGTGCACTTTCCAAAAAAGTGATACAACTGAAATTTGAGCTGCTCCTTTTTAAGCCGTAATGAAAATGAAGTGGGATGCAAAAAGATACCGTTCTGTCCCTACGCCATAACTATTGGGATAAAGCCTTCCTCTGAGTTTTTTGATAAACACCTTACCATGAGTTTCCCTCGGACGTTTGCAAAAAGTGGTTTTTATCTGCATTTGACGACTCACTGAACTAAATTTTGTTTAATTATATGTTAAAAAAAGTAAACAAAATAAAAAACATATATATTTGTTGTGACCAATAGTCATTTTATGTCACCAACCAAAAAGCATTTATCTGTAAAAGAAAGACGCCAGCAGCTTATCTTGGCAGCTGATACCATCTTGAAGCAGGAGGGAGTGGTGGATTTCACCATTGATAAGGTGGTAGACTATTTGGGAGTGGCCAAAGGAACTTTTTACAAATATTTTAAAAGTAAGGATGATATTTTGGCAGAGGTATGCGCCAAAGCGCTCAATCAACTTCATAATTATTTTAAACTAAGTGAACGGAGTCACCCGGGTTCCATTGAGAGCACCAGGGCGATAATCCTTTCTTCCTATGAATATAGCAAGGACTATCCGGAGTACTTTGAGCTAATTGTCCACATGGAGCGACCCGAACTGGATTATGATGCAACGGCCCACAAGGAAGCCAGTATGCAGATACAGAACTTTTTTATGGGCCACATACAAAAACAAAAGGACAATGGGATTATAAGGAAAGACGTGAGTCCTTTGTTGGCCAATTACTTCTGCTGGGGAAGCTCTATGGGCATCATGCAGTTTTTGGATGCGAAGAAGGCTTTTCTGGAAGAAACTGTGGCGGTAACGCAACGGGAGTTACTGGAAGCTTTTGTGGATGTACTGATACACGGTATGAAAACCTAATTTTTTTAATTAATAATGACTAACAGTCAATTTACTATGGAAAAGAAAAAATACATTTTGGAATTCTTGAAAGACCTCACCCAAAACAACAACAAGGAATGGATGGAGGCCAATAAAAACCGTTACCAAACGGCTAAACGCTACTGGCTGGAGGAAGTTGAAGATATACTGAGTGCCCTTTCAGAACATGACGAGCATTTTACCATGTTCGAACCTAAGGATACCGTCATGCGCATCAACAATAACCGCATGTTCAACCCAGACCTTCCTATTTACAAGGACCATTTCGCATTTTCGCCCATGTTGAAGACCGATACTTATTCTCGTATCTTTTTCACTTTTAGCGCCCATGAATCCATGATCGGCGGCGGACTGCATCGTCCCCCTAAAGAAATTTTGGAAAAAATCCGAAAGGGTATTGACCAGAATGGTAGTGAATTCGAAAAGCTTATCCGTGATGAGGATTTCGTGGCATATTATGGAGGTCTTAAACGGGATGACCAGGAATTGAAATCTGTTCCAAGGGGTTTTGATAAGGAACATCCCTATCGAGAGCTTTTGAGACGGAAGAATTTTTCATACTCCATAACCCCGTCCACGGAAAAGTTGTTGAACCTGGACCTCCCGGATTTGATAACGGAAGCTTTTCTTAAGAGCAAGAAATTAGGGGAGTTTTTTCAACGCGTCACCTCTTAAAAATGGGACGTACAATAAAAAAATTGAAACGCCACTTCATTCTGAGCCTAATTGCGGTTTTGACCACAAATCTGTACTTCGCTACTTGGTTTATGGCCAGTCCTGGGCCTTTTCGAGGACCCGTCGCCGAAGATCTTTCCTTTAACGGCTTTTTCCTTATGGTGAACATCAGTCTTCTGGGAGTCTGCCTAATGGCCTTGGCGTTTCCTGGTATTGGTGCTTATTTGGCAGCTAAAGGGCATGGTTCTGGCGCACAACTAACGTCAAAGACAACGATTTCCGTTCTGTCCTTCACCATTTTTATGGGATTTGGATTATGGGTGAAGTTCCGTTTCGTTAAGGATTACGATTGGGACCAAAGCTATTTTCACACTTGGGAAATCCTTTCAATGGCCAAGTTCAGGGCGTTGCTCTTGTTTTTCACCTTTATCAGCATATTGATGTTCTTCATTTCAAACTTGGAAGAGCGAACAGGTAACATTGCAAGGCTATGGAAACAGTCCATGGGGGAGATATTGGGCCCCAAGGTCATGTCCAAGGGCTTTGTCTTTATAGACCTGAACGACGCCACCACTCTGGCCGAACGATTGGGCAGCGTCAGGTATGCCGATATGCTCAGGGACTGCTTTGCCCTTCTTGGAGAATTGGTGGCAGTGACCCCGTTGGAAGTATACCAGTTTGTTGGTGATGAGGCCGTCATTACCTGGAACCCCAAAAAAGGAAATGAAGCCTTCATGGCGCTCCAACTATTTTTTGACTTCCGCGCTTATCTAAAGGAAAACAATGTGGTTTTTGAAAGAAAGTATGGAATACGACCTGGGTTCAAGGCCGCCCTTCATTATGGAGAAGTGGTAAAGAGCGAGATAGGTACGGGCAGGAAGCACTTGGTTTTTCATGGAGATGTACTCAATACCACTTCGCGGCTACTCGGAAAATGCCATGGATACGCTTCACATTGTATTATTTCAGGAGAAGTACTCAGCTTGATGGACGTAAAACGAGGCAATTTTAAGGCCACTGCCCTGGGAGAACTTGTTCTCAAAGGAAAAGAAGAGAACATTACCGCTTATGGCGTATGCGAAGTACCCCAAAATGGCGAGTATAACGAAGGAAAAACCGAAAGTAGCGGAAAGGACCGACGGTTCCACATAAACCCATTTATAAAAACAAAAACCATATTTCAATTATGAAAACTATAGAGAGAATGCTGCTTTTGGTAGCATTGACAATTGCAATGATTTCCTGCGGTGGCAGCAGTGAACAAGATACCAAGAAAGAACAATCCGAAACGGCCACTCTAGATACTTCCAAGGATACGGGGACTTCTTTGAGAAGGGGCGACTTCGAGACGATAGAAGTGAACAATGGCAACGTAGGCTCATACACCTTGATAACAGGTCGTGTGGTACCAAGGACCACCACGCAACTCGTATCTGAGGTACAGGGGAGGGTGCGTATAAGCTCCAAGCCATTTAAGGAAGGGACTAACTTTAATCAAGGGCAGACCATTATCAGTGTTGATAATACCGAATTTGCGCTAAACCTGGAGGCACAGAAGAGCTCCTTTCTCAACATTCTTACCCGGATGATGCCCGACCTGAAAGCTGACTATCCAGATAATTACCAGAATTGGCTCAAGTATGTCTCCACGTACACCATTGGCGCACCTTTACCCGAATTGCCGGCCACCACTTCGGACAGTGAAAAATACTTTGTGACCTCACAGCAGGTTTACAACACGTATTACAGTATCAAGGCCCAGGAAAATCGCCTTGGGAAATATACCCTGACCGCTCCCTTCAACGGTTCCCTTTCCGAGACCTTTGTGGATAACGGCGGCTTGGTTTCTCCAGGACAGCCCCTGGGTACGTTCATCAGCAACGGCTCTTACGAAATAGAGACCGGCGTGAGCCTTCAACTGGCAGGCAATTTAAAGGTGGGCCAGAAAGTAACCTTCAACAGCAAGGAATTGAACAAGGACTTTATAGGTACCGTGGTTCGTATCAACGATATTTTGGATACCAAGACCCAAAACGTGCCAGTTTTTTTCAAGGTAATTGGCCCTGAACTGCGCAGTGGTCTTTATTTGGAAGGTAGCTTGCAACTTGAGCACTACGAATCCGCTTTCAATATTCCTCCGAACATTATTGCGCGGGACAATACGGTACATGTAGTTCAGGACGGCACTATCCAGAAAAAGGAGGTTACCGTAGTTGCTTCCAGCCGAGACTCGGTCACCATCACAGGACTGGAGAACGGTACCGAACTGGTGGTAACCACTTTCAACAAACCGATTTCAGGACTCAAAATCACAAAATAGCCATGAAGAACCTTATAAAAAACCTGGTTCAGAAACCCATGCTCACCGATATTTTAGTAGGGCTCATTGTGGTACTTGGACTTCTGACCGTATTGGGCATGCGCTCAAACTTTCTACCTGAAGAACGTATCAGTTTTATCAATGTCAGTGTGGTTTACCGCGGTGCCTCTCCGGAGGAGCTCGAGGTAGATGTAGTCAATAAAATAGAGGATAACTTGGATGGTATCAAAGGCATCCGAAGGGTAACCAGTACATCACAGGAGAGTTTTGCCAACGTAAAAGTCGAAATACTCGACGATGCGGATCCCAATGAAGTATTACAGGATGTGACCAACGCAGTGGACCGAATAACAACGTTCCCTCCCGATGTGGAAACCCCCACGATCGCTAAAGAGGAGATATTGAACTACACGATGACCATTGGCATTACTGGAGGTAAAAGCCTGGCAGAGCTCAAAGATTATGCAAAGAACATCAAGGACGAGCTGCTCTTTTCTCCAAACTTATCCCAAATATACATTTCAGGTTATCCTGAAGAGGAAATTGAGGTGAGGTTTCGTGAAAGCGACCTGCGTACCTATGAGCTCACCTTTGATGAAGTGGCCGCAGCTATCCAGAAGGAAAACCTGAAGGCTTCAGGAGGTGAAATAAAGACCGGTACAGAGAACATCTTGCTCAGACTCAATAATCGCGAGTATAAGGCCCAGGGCTTACGCGACATTGTCGTCAAGACTACAGCTGATGGTAAAAGCGTTCGTATCAAGGACATCGCCAGTGTCCACAACCAGTTCGCGGACAAACCGGACCGGACCTATGTCAATGGTGAGCAGGCCGTGATCATGAAGATATTCTCGCGGTCTGAGGAAGACATTCTGGATAATGCAGAGTTTGTGAATGGGTATATCGCCGAATTCAATACCTCTCATAACGGAATTAGAGCTCAAGTTATCGAGGACAAGGCCATTTCCTTGGAACAGGCCATCGGTACGTTGCGGAACAACGCTTGGCAGGGCATTCTTTTGGTATTTATTGTTCTGGGTCTGTTTTTGCACCCTAGAATCGCCTTTTGGGTGGCCTTCAAAATACCGGTGGCCCTGCTGGGAATGTTCGTGCTCTCGAATTTTTATGACCTGACCATTAACCAGGTTTCCCTTTTCGGAATGATTGTCGTATTGGGAGTAATCGTGGACGATGGTGTAGTGGTTGCTGAAAATATTTACCAAAAGTACGTCGATGGGGAAAGTCCGCTCAACGCTGCCATTAAGGGGACCCTTGAGGTAGTGCCTGCCATTTTGGCTTCATTGGCCACTACAGCCTTGGCTTTTTCTTTGTTCTTTTTCTTGGATGGACAGCTGGGGGATTATTTCAGTGATATCAGTTTTGTTGTATGCGCTACACTGCTCATCGCCCTCATTGAGTCCGTTTTTATCCTTCCCATACATATTGCCCGGTCCAAGGCGCTTTCCAAGGGTACCAAAAGATGGAAGCTGACCGGAAAAACAAACCAGGCCCTTTTGTCTTTCCGCGATGGTTTCTACCAGCGGACCATTAACCTTATCGTATCCCGCCCATGGATGGGGATTACCCTAGTACTCGTATTTTTTGCAATCACCAACGTGGCCATGGGAAGTGGTCTCATCAAAGGGACCTTTTTCCCCACTATAGACCAAGACGTTATCACGGCGAAATTGGAACTTCCGCTCGGAACCGACGAATCCATCACAAATGCGCGTCTTATGCAAATTGAGAAGGCCATTTGGGAGGTCAATAAACGGTACACTGCTAATCGTGATGATGGTGAGGATGTGATAAAATACGCTGAACGTGTCATCGGGCCCACCAGTGATGCCGGACTGGTTAATATTTACATGATGGAAGGCGACCGACGCGGAATACTCAGTTTTGAGATTGCCGATGCGATCCGTGAGGAGGTGGGCGCGATACCAGAGGCCACAAACTTATCTTACGGGAGTATTGCAGTTTTTGGAAAGCCAGTATCTATCGCGCTCTTGGGCACCAATTTTGAAGAGGTGCGCGATGCAAAAAAGATGTTGCGCCACTATCTGGAGGAACGGACAGATTTAAAGGATGTCACCGATACCGACAAATTGGGCATGCCCGAACTAGAGATGGAATTGACACCAAAGGCCAAGTTCCTTGGATTGTCAGAAGCGCAAGTTTTCGACCAGATACGAAAGGGTTTTTTTGGATTAGAGGCGCAGAGTTTACAGCGAGGTGATGAAGAAGTCAAGGTATGGCTCCGTTATGATAAGGAGGACCGAAGGAAAATAGAACAACTTGAAAATGCCCGCTTTTTCACTCCAGATGGCAAATCGTACCCTATTGGGGAACTGGCCCAGTTCAATCCCATAAAAGGGGTAAGGGAAATCAACCATCAGCGTGGTATTCGCGAGGTACGTGTGGAGGCGGATGTAGCAAGTCTACTGACCTCTGTGCCCACTGTACTGGCTGAGGCGGAAGCCTCTGTTCTGAGCGATATCCAACAAAAATATCCCAACCTGAAATACACTCTCGAGGGAGAGGCCCGTCTCTCGGCGGAGACCCAGACCAGTAGCCAGACCCCTTCCACAATCGTTTTCATTCTCATAATCACCATCGTATTGCTCAACTACCGCTCTTTTGGCAAGACCATCGCCATTCTTTCCATGTTGCCCTTCGCTTTTGTAGGAGTTGCCTGGGGCTCGTTCATTCACAATGTCCCGGTAAGTATCTTCTCCATCTTAGGGATGATAGCCCTTTGGGGAATTTTGATAAACAATGGATTGGTACTCATTTCCACGTACAATGATTTGATAAAAGAGGGTAAGTCTGCGGCTGATGCCCTTAAGCAAGCGGCCATATCGAGGTTCAGGCCTATTGTCCTGACCACTATCACCACAGTTTTTGGCCTTGCCCCGCTACTGCTGAACAATTCTATCAGTGCGCAATTTTTAAAACCTACAGCCATCGCCATTGCTTATGGGCTTATTTTCGGGATGGTCCTCACTCTGGTATTCCTGCCTTCCGTGCTCACCAGTATTACCGCGTTTAAGCTCTTCTACCATAGGAAGCTCAGGGGCAGAAAATCGGCAACCGCCACTTCCATTGACATTGAACTGAGGGAACAACAGCAACTATTATCCTAAAAAAAGACAGATGAAACCACTTAGATTTATTGTAATGGCCTTTGCCTGTGTGATGACTACTGGAATTTGGGGCCAGAAAGACAAGATAAAAACGATGACCCTGGAAGAAGCCATTGCCATGGGCTTGGAAAACAACAAACGTATACAGGTACAGGGCATCCGTACTGAGATCGCAGCAAAGAACGTTTATTTGGGAAACGCGGGTTTATTGCCCACAGTCAATGTAATCGGTTCTGCACAATATTCCGAAAATCAATCGGATATTACCATTAGGACCTTTCAACCGAATCCCCCGATTGTTAACTTTGATGAGGATGGGGTAGTTTCAGAGACCATATCCGCGGTAGTACAAGCGGACTATCAACTAATTGGTGGTTTTGCCGGCAAATATCGGTACAGGTTACTTAAAAATGAGAGTGAGGTCTTTCAGTTGCAGCAACGAGCAATTATCGAAGAGACTGTCGTGAACATTACGGCACTATTTACTGAAATTGGAAAGTTACAGAGCCGGGAGGAACTGCTTTTGGAGAACATCGCAATTACCACCAAAAGGTTGGTCAGGGTAGAGGACCGCAAGCAATTTGGACAAGCGACAGGGCTAGATGTATTGCGGGCCAAAACCGATTTGAACCAGGAGAACAACGCCCTGGATGATGTAAAGGTCATCAAAAGCAATCTGCTCAAACAGCTCAACGTCACTATTGGACTTCCTCCCGAAGAAGAATATCGGGTCAGTGTGTCCTACGAACTTCCGGAAGAGATGGAAAATGAGAAGGTTCTCAATGAAATCAAGACCGGAAACACTGCTATTCTTTTGGCGAACTTAGGTATCGAAGTGGCCCAAAACCAAATTGGGCTCAACAGCTCTGCTTTTTTGCCCAAACTAAACGTGTTTGCCAATTATGGCTACTTCAATCAGCAGAATGACGTACAGCAATTGGCTGAGATAGAAAACTTGGGGTTCGTTCTTGGCGCCTCGCTACGATTTAACGTATTCAACGGTTCTAAAACCAGAAGGGACCTCCAAAGCTCAAAGCTGAACAAGGAGGCCCAAGAATTGGATTTAAAAGATCTAGAGGAGCAAACCATTACCCTTGGGCTTCAAGAACTTACCAGTCTTGCTACACTTGGGGAACAGCTCAGAAGGGAAACAGATAACTTGGTCACCTTCGAAGAGACTTTTGAGAGGACACAAGAGCGGTTTTTTAATGGTCAGGCCACGAATATTGACCTGAACGATAGCCAAAACGCTTTGCTAAACGCCAGGATATCCGTCAACGACATCAAATTGGACATGGTCCAAAGATTGGTAAATCTCAATAGCTTGCAAGGAAAAATAATACCGTTGGATTAAAATTTTGAAAATGGACTCAAAAAAAACTGTATTTGGCGAAAATGGAAACCTATTTAGTTCTGGAATGTTTGATAATACGGACTTGATGTCTCAAATTACCTTAGAAAACCTCTCTTCAAAGAAGACTGACAGTTGGGAAGGTATTGTAGATTTGTCAAACGAAGGCATTTCGGAAACTCGTGGGAACGAATGAACTAAAAAGAAGGCCAAGCTTAAGCTTACTGTCAATGGATAAACTCTATTTTTATGGAAGATGGTGAGGACGGAAAACTTTGAAAAGCTCGAAATCACGTCCAGTGAACAGTTGCGTGATTGGCTTGTTGTCAATTACAAGCAACCCAAGAGTATTTGGTTGGTAACCTATAAGAAGTCAGAGGGTGAAAAGTATGTTTCCCGATGGGATGTATTGGATGAATTGATATGCTTTGGTTGGATTGATGGCATTCGTCGTAAAGTTGATGAAAAAAAAACCATGCAGCTGATATCCCCAAGGAAAGTGGAACATTGGGCAAGAAGCTATAAGGAAAGGGCCGCAAAGCTTATTGATGAAGGCCGAATGGCACAAGCTGGGTTCCATTCCATTGAAGCTTCCAAAAAAAATGGATTATGGGATTTTATGGAAGAGGTCGACAATCTGATAATTCCCGATGACCTGCTGCAAGCCTTGGAGAAGAAAAAGGGTGCACTTTCCTTTTTCAACGCCTTAAACGATTCCAGCAAACGTTTTGCCCTGAGATGGTTGAAACTTTCTAAAACGGATAGGACTCGGAAGAATCGAGTTCACAAACTCGTTTTATTCAGCGAAAAAAAGGAGAAACTGCCGGGTAGCTGATCCGATTTTTGTCGTTGCCATTCACTTTTATCATATTTTTCAACCCTGGATTGAACCAGAATTTCAGTAGTAATTCCGATCTAAAAGTTGTGTTCTATTTTCCATCGAGTATTTTTGGATATTCAATGTTGTAAATTCATGAAAACACTGAATTTTAGAATGGTAGACGTTTTACGGGACCGCTTACATCGAAAAAGCTGCTAAGTCTTAAAAACTTGAGTAAATTAAGAGGTAAATTGACCATAAATGAAAAACAAGTTCCTAAAACTGGCGCTGATACTTTTAAGTATTGGATGCCTTGACCAAGGCTCGACCAAACAAGATGTGGTCAAGGAATACTACAATGCTTTTGATGCAGGCAATTACAATAAAATGAAGGTTTTAATAAACGATACCATCACCATTACCTCTGGAGATTATGTAACACCCTACTCCCACGAAAGTTTTCATGAGTTCTTTAAATGGGATTCTATATTTAAAACCTCCTACGAGGTGGTTGGGTTAGAGGAAAAAGACAATCACATTGTTGCGACCGTAGCTTCAGAATCCTTACGTTACGAATTTTTGAAAAACAATCCTTTGACCTGTCAGTTCAATATCTTTTTTAATTCCGGCAAAATCTCAAAAATCCATTCAGGAGAATGTGTAGGGGCGGATTGGAGTATTTGGGAAAGGCAAAGGGACTCCCTAGTCATGTGGATAACCAAAAATCATCCCGAACTGGATGGTTTCATTTACGATATGACCCAAGATGGCGCACAAGATTATTTGGAGGCGATTGAATTATATGAAAAGGAAACTGACCAAACGGTCAAAAACATGTGGAGTGCTTTTGTCGAATCAAATCCCAAGTTTGCTGAAGAAGATATGCCCGAATCCTGGTTTTTCCATGATAACGAGCAGGATGCAAATCGATTGGCGGAATTGACTCGCAACGGAAATAAGAAAGCTTCTTCAAGCTTATACTTATGGTATGAGGAAGCAGGCGCAGACCTTCCAAAAATCGGTACCAAACATATCATTACGGATTTCAGCGGACAGGCCAAGGCAATTATTGAAATCAAAAAAGTCGATACGATTCCATTCAACCAGATTTCTGAAGCGTATGCTGCATTGGATATGGGGACAAAAGAGCAGCCACTGAAGAAGTGGAGAAAAGCGCATTGGGATTTTTTTTCAAAAGCAATACAGGAAAGGGGACAAAAACCAACGGAAGCTATGGTGGTAGTTTGCGAACGCTTTGAAACCATTTGGCCAATTAGAACTAATCCTTGAAACGTAAAGTGTAGTTAACGGACCAAAAACAAAAACCAATTCGATAAAAATGGATTCGAAAACGGAAACAAAAGAAAGCCTTAAATCCAAAATAGATAAGTTGAAAATTGTCACTGGAATGCTATCCGCAGTGTTGCTCATTCTTTTTGTGATATGCGTATATGGTCTTTTGACAAAAGACGACAATGATGTTTTCTTAGGCTTAATTGTCGTTCCAATTGCGCTCAGTTCCATTCTTTTTGTCAATGTAAAGAGTATGAAAAAGATGAAATCTGAGTTAGAATCAAGACGATAAAAAATCCAACGCCTTTCAATATTTGATAAGATATGGATAAATCGGAGCAGCTTTGTATGCTGTTCTTAAAGGATTTTCCCACTTTGGACCAAAACGATAATGAGCTAAAAATCGGAATGATTTAGGGATAGACCCGATTACGAAACTTTAGGGACAAATGGACCCTAGAGCCAACAATGACAGGACCCTTTTAGCTTATGGTACTAGGACAAACAGGTACCGGGAAAGTCTTGTCTAGCGGGTTTTTCGTTCAGGCTCAGTGAGGATTCCTTTGTTCCATTTAAAAAACAGCTGCGATTGTATTAGTTTACTTTAGAAGGGGGAAACCAATTTTGATAAAAAAGAGGTATTTGTCTTTTGCTTTAGAGTGAAGAGACTTCTAAATACACTTTTTTTGAAATAGCAAAGTGATTTCAGCCCACTATTCCTATATTTAAAAGCCTAAGTAACCAATGAACGAAATCCAAGTATTTAAATCGAACAAGCTCGAATAAAAAACGTTGTTCAAAAAAACTGAAAATGAAATTTTTACTTTCCATTGTTGCCGTAATTTGGCTGGTTAGGGTGGTAAACGCCCAGGACCGATTAACTGGCGAAACTTTTACGACACGCTCTGAAATTTTAGCACAAAACGGAATGGCGGCAACAAGCCAACCTTTGGCTACCCAAGTTGCCTTGGATATCTTAAAAAAAGGGGGGAGTGCCATTGATGCGGCAATTGCGGCCAATGCCGTATTGGGACTTGTAGAACCTGCAAGTTGTGGGGTTGGGGGCGATATCTTCGCTATTGTTTGGTCCGCTGAAGAACAAAAACTATACGGTTTAAATGGGAGTGGAAGGGCACCTAAATCCTTATCTATCGATTATTTCATGGACAAGGGAATGAAGCATGTCCCCTTTTACGGTCCACTACCGGTTTCCGTACCGGGATGTGTGGATGGTTGGTTCAAGTTGCACGATAAATTTGGTCAACTATCTATTAAAGACATTTTACAACCGGCCATAGATTATGGCAGAAATGGATTTCCCGTATCCGAGGTCATTGCCTATGAAATGGCATCGAATTATAATGGTCTCCAAGACCAACCTGGCTTTGCACAGACCTATATGCCTTCTGGAAAACCTCCGATCAAGGGAGAAGTATTTAAAAATCCAGATTTGGCGTACACCTATAAACGTATTGCCAAAGAGGGGCGAGATGCCTTTTATAAAGGCACCATAGCCAAGACCATTGATAGCTATATGAGAAAACATGGCGGGTTTTTATCCTATGATGATTTGGCGGAACATACCTCCAACTGGGTGGAGCCTGTTTCGGTGAATTATCGGGGGTATGATGTTTGGGAGCTACCACCCAATGGACAAGGTACCGCTGCATTGCAGATGTTGAACCTTCTTGAGGGATTTGATATTGCTTCCATGGGTTTTGGAAGTACTGACTATTTGCATGTACTTACAGAAACCAAAAAGTTGGCCTATGAAGATCGTGCCAAGTTTTATGCCGACCCTGAATTCAATACTATTCCTTTGGAAGCGCTATTGTCCGATGAGTATGCTGCACAAAGAAGGAACCTTATCCGTATGGATGCGGCTGCTGATTCCTATCCCGCAGGTGATATGGATATAGAAACGGGGAATACCACGTACCTGACCGTGGCGGATAAAGCTGGTAATATGGTTTCTTTCATACAAAGTATATATTCCGAGTTTGCATCGGGAATGGTGCCCGATGGATTGGGTTTTGTACTGCAAAACCGCGGACAGATGTTCAATGTACAAGACCGGAACCACGCCAATGCTTTGGAACCTGGAAAGCGACCTTTTCACACTATTATTCCAGCGTTCATAACCAAAGATGGTCAACCTTGGGCCAGTTTTGGTCTTATGGGCGGGGCCGTTCAGCCTCAGGGACATGCACAAATTGTGGTAAATCTTGTAGACTTTGGAATGAATTTACAGGAAGCTGGGGATGCTCCCAGAATGCGACATCGGGGCAGTTCTCAACCAACGGGCTCTAAAATGACCAATGGGGGCACTTTATTTCTTGAAAGTGGTTTTGAACCTGGCACCCTTCGGGAGTTGCGTAAAAAAGGCCATCGTATCGGTTTTGGTGTAGGAATGTTTGGCGGGTACCAAGCCATTGGTGTTGATTTGAAAACCAAAGTGTATTCAGGAGCTTCGGAATCAAGAAAAGATGGTCAGGCCGCAGGCTATTAGACCCACAATGTAACCATGCTAACTAACCATCAACTTAAACTATCAGTATCTAATCATCATCAACATGAATTTTCTTTTACATCCAAAATTACTTTTTCTATTACTTTGCTGCTCAGGTCTAACATCCACAGCCCAAGACTTTATGGCCTTACAGTACCGCACTGTGGGCCCAGCCCGTGGTGGTCGCGTAACGGCGGTAACCGGAGTAGCTACCCAGCCGGGCACCTTTTATTTGGGAGCCTCTGGCGGAGGAGTTTGGAAATCAGAGGACTACGGAACTACCTGGAACAATGTTTCCGATGGATTTTTTGACACACCGTCAATAGGGGCCATTCAGGTGGCCGAAAACGACCCTAATATTGTGTATGTCGGTACGGGTTCTGACGGATTGCGAAGTAACGTTATCAGTGGAAAAGGGGTGTACAAATCGATTGACGCTGGGAAAACATGGGAGCACGTTGGACTTAAAAATGTTGGACAAATAGGAGCGGTTGAAATAGACCCTACAAACAGCAATGTGGTTTGGGTGGCCGCCATTGGAAATGCGTTCAGGAGCAATCCGGAACGGGGCGTTTTCAAAACCACCGATGGAGGCGAAAACTGGGAAAAAGTGCTTTTTGTTTCTGAGAAGGTCGGTTTTTCCGATATTGAGTTACTGCCCGGAAATCCTAATGTCATTTATGCAGCAGCGTGGAAGGCCGAGCGTAAGCCCTGGACCATTATATCAGGAGGTACAAAATCGGAAGGAGGCATCTATAAATCGGTAAATGGAGGTAAGGACTGGACAAAACTTGAAAACGGATTACCAAAAAACACGATTGGGAAGATAGATTTGGCAGTTTCCCGAGTGAATTCTAGCATTCTTTATGCCATTATTGAGGCGCCCGAGGGCGAACAAGGACTCTATAAATCCGTGGATCAGGGTAAATCCTTTGCGCACGTATCCGATGACAAGCGTTTGGTGAACAGACCTTTTTATTACACCAACGTGGAATTGGACCCCACTAATCCTGAGATTGTATATTCCAATGCCAACCCGCTTATAAAATCTGAGGATGGTGGAAAAACTTGGAAGGAAATGGAAGTTCCGCACGGCGACAATCATGACATCTGGTTGAATCCAAATAATCCAAACCTGCTGATTCAGGCCAATGACGGCGGTGCCAATGTCAGTTTTAATGGGGGTCGGACCTGGTCCACACAATTTAATCAACCCACTTCTGAACTCTACCAGGTTGAAGTGGATGACCAATACCCCTATTGGTTATATGCGGGTCAGCAAGATAATTACACAACAATTGCAGTACCGAGCTTTCCACCGAGTGCGGTGCAGAGTTCAGGCTCTGCTTGGGTAATAAACACAGGAGGATGTGAAACAGGTCCCGCCGTCCCAAAACCAGGTAATGCCAATATCGTATACGCCAACTGCAAAGGACGCTTTGGAGTTTTCAACAAGTTGACCGGAGTTGAAAAAAGCTATTATGTGGGTGCAACCAATATCTATGGACACAATCCAAAAGATATGAAGTACCGTTTTCAAAGGGTTGCACCTGTTCATGTTTCCCCGCATAACCCGGATGTGGTCTATCACGGGTCACAGTTTTTGCATAAAACGGATTCTGATGGATATTCTTGGGAAACTATTTCACCGGATTTGACGGCTTTTGAAGCAGACAAGCAAGTCATTTCAGGAAGTCCAATTACACGGGATATTACCGGGGAGGAATATTACAGCACTTTATACTCCATAAGGGAGTCCAGCTTACAAAAAGGTCTGATTTGGACAGGATCTAATGATGGTGTGGTTTCAGTGACTAAAGACGGAGGCGAGACCTGGCAGAACGTAACTCCGAAGAAACTACCAAAAGGGGGCAGGGTAGAATCCATTGCCGCGTCCAAACATGATGTGGCCACGGCTTATATCGCAGTCGATAGGCATCTATTGGGAGATGCTAAGCCCTACCTCTATAAAACGACCGATTACGGTGCTAGTTGGACCTTGCTGAGCACAGCATCCAATGGGATTCCCGACGACCATACAGCACGTGTTTTAAGGGAAGATCCCGTGAAGCCTGGATTGTTGTACGCTGGTACGGAATATGGAATGTTTGTTTCGTTCAATGATGGAGATTCCTGGCAATCCTTCCAACAAAACCTTCCTGTAACGCCGATAACCGATATCAAGATTTTTAGAGGTGATTTGATTCTGAGCACCATGGGTCGCGGGTTCTGGATTTTGGACAATATTACCAGTCTTCGGGATGATGCGATGCCAAATCTAAGTGTAGGCCCCTATCTTTTTAAACCGGATGCTACGATTCGCTATCGTTATCCGAAAGTCAGGTCCAATGGGTCATTTCCAAAATATCCAAGAACTACGGTCCATATCGATTACTACTTATCCGAGGCGGCCAAAGGTTTGAAATTAGAAATTTTGGATTCGAGAAAAGCCTCGATAGTTACCATTCTTAGCGACAGCACTTTAGTAAAAACATCAGTAAGTGAGAAAGAAGATATGAACTTGAGTGCCACATTTCGCTATGTGAACACCAAACTAGAAACTGAGAAAGGCCTGAATCGTTTTGAATGGGATTTAAAAGAAAAAGGACCATGGCATAAAGAAGAAAAAAAGCGGTATACAAATGGACCTCTTGTACCCCCAGGCCGGTATACCGTAAAACTTACGGTCAATGGAAAGACTATGATGCAAGATTTTGAAATATTACCTGATCCCCGTGTCGAGGCAGAAGGTATGACCAAAGCGTTGTTTGAAAAGCAGCATGGTATGCAGCAAAGTATCCTAACGCTGTTATCCGATGCTAGGCAATTACAAAATGATTTGGAAAAAGAAGTTAAGGCACTGGATTCAAAGGATACAGATAATACCACAAGCGAGAGACTGAAAAACATCAAAACCGTTTTGAAGCAACTTAAAAATGATGAAGAGGCCTATCCGCAGCAGATGTTGGTATCGCAAATAGCGTACATCTACAATATGGTGAATGGCGCCGATCAGGTAATTGGCAAGGATGTAAAAGAACGGTACGAGGAATTGATGACAGATTTTACAACAATAAAAAATAGGGTCCAACCCTCCACAACCCCCTCTAAATGAAATATCTTAAACTTCTTATTTCTTTCGTTCTGGTAGTTGGTGTTTTTTATGCTTTGAACACAAAATTGGGTGCTGTTCCACCTTTGGGGAAATTCTTAAATCCCAGTTCCGGTATTTGGCAAAACGAAACGGATGAATCCATCACGGGTGAAATCGGTATACCAGGATTAACGGAAAATGTAACGGTACACTATGATGAGCTTATTATTCCACATGTCTTTGCGCAAAATGAGCACGATTTGTACAAAGCCCAAGGGTATTTGACGGCGAAACATCGCCTTTGGCAATTGGAGTTCCAAACACATGCCGCAGCGGGACGCTTATCGGAAATCTTTGGTGAAGCGGCTCTGGAATATGACAGAACGGAACGTCGACGCGGTATGGGTTATGGCGCTGAACAGGCTATCGCTTTTATGGAGCAATACGATACGGAAACCTTAGGGTTTGTGCAAGATTATGCAGATGGAGTAAATGCGTATATAGACCAGCTTCGCCCGGAGGATTATCCTGTAGAATACAAACTTTTGGATTACGAGCCCGAAGCATGGACCCCGAAAAAAACCGCTTTGTTGCTGATGTATATGACCAAGATGTTGGCAGGCTATGATGATGATCTGGAATATACCAATATGCTCCGTCTTGTTGGAAAGGAGAATTTTAAATTACTGTTTCCTGACTTTTTTGATCGTACTGAACCCGTAATTCCCAACGATACGGACTGGAGCTTTATAGACGTACCACAGACTGAGCTGCCGGGAAGTCAAGCCGTATTGGATACGATAATTGAAACGATTGATAAGCCACATCCAGACAATGGAAGCAACAATTGGGCAGTTTCAGGGGCAAGGTCGGTCACCGGAAATCCAATATTGGCGAACGATCCGCACTTGGGACTTAAATTGCCCGCCATTTGGTTTGTAATGCAATTGAGCACTCCGGACCATAATGTCTTTGGCGCCACCATACCAGGCGCACTGAGTGTTATCTCAGGCTTTAACCAACATATTGCTTGGGGAGAAACCAATGCGACACGTGATGTTATCGATTGGTACAAGATAGAATTCAACGAGGACCGAACGCAATACAAATATGATGGTAAATGGAAGGATGTTACTGTTCGGGTGGAAGACATCAAGATAAAAGATAAAGAGAATTATAAAGATTCTGTTTTGTACACGCATCACGGTCCTGTGGTTTATGATAAAAATTTTAAATCTGATAATGAGCGTTCAGGATATGCGATGCGATGGATAGGTCATGATGGGGGCAACAATCAAAAGACATTTATAGAACTCAATAAGGCAAAAAACTACGAAGATTATGTAGATGCCCTACAATATTGGAATGCACCGGCGCAGAATTTCGTTTTTGCATCAACAACAGGGGACATTGCCCTTTGGATACAAGGAAAGTTTCCCAATAAATGGGAAGGCCAGGGAAAATTTTTAATGGATGGTAGCGATCCTGAAAATGATTGGCAATCTTATATACCACAAAAATTCAACGCCTACACAAAAAACCCGGAACGTGGTTTTGTAAGCTCAGCAAATCAGCACCCTGTAGATGAAAATTATCCCTACTATGTCTTTAATGACGGCTATGAAACCTATAGAAATCGTGTAATTAATGCCTTTTTTAATTCCAAGGAAAAGTTCAGCGTACAAGATTTTAGGGACTTACACAACAACACCCATAATCTCAAGGCAGAAGAACTCGTCCCTTATATGCTGGAACAAATGGATGTTTCGTCCTTATCCGAAGATGAAAAAGAAATTTATCGAGAAATCAATACTTGGAGGTTTAACAACGACATTGATGAAGTTGGGCCCAGTATTTGGAGACAATGGTACGGTGCATTGTATGAATTGTTATGGGATGAGTTCAATGATGAAAATACGGCATTGACCTCACCTTTTACATATCAGACCATTTATTTGTTAAAGCACCATGGCAACCATCCATTTATGGATGTTTTGGCAACCCAGGATAAAGTGGAAACGGCTAAAGACCTCTTCTTGATAGCTTTTAAAGAAGCTGCATCCCAGTTGAAAGAGATAAAAGAAGAAAAAGGGGACTATGTCTGGGCCAATTATAAAGGCACCTATGTCGGTCATTTGTTACAGGCCCTGCCCGCATTTTCCAAATTGGATATTCCCATTGGGGGCGACCGTAATATCGTCAATGCTACTTCGGAAAATCATGGGCCTTCGTGGCGAATGATTGTAGAAATGACCTCTCCGCCCACCGCTTTGGGCATATACCCAGGAGGACAATCCGGTAATCCTGGGAGTAAATATTACGACAATTTCATTGACGACTGGGCTGCAGGCAGATACCATAGCCTCAACTTTTTGCAATCCAACGAGGCGAGTAGTGCAATTATTGGAACTCAAACTTTAATACCAATGGACCATGACTAAAAATATTAGCAATTTTATTGTGACCATTGTGCTCGCTGGCACGTTATCCCTGTTTTTACCTTGGTGGTCCGTAATGACGGCCGCTTTGGTCACATCCCTTTTCATACCATTAAAAAGAACCGCTGTGTTTTTTGTACCCTTCTTCGGGATTCTGTTGTTTTGGGCGGTTTACTGTTTTATTTTGAGCAGTGCCAATGATTTTACCCTGGCCAAAAAAATAGCACAGCTTTTACAAATTGGCGAGAACCCCTACTTGCTGATATTGGTAACAGGAATTTTAGGGGGTATGGCCGCAGGTGTGGCTGCTATTTTTGGAAAACAGATTGTCCTATTGGGCAAGAAAGGGTGAGATATATTTTTTGGACTTTCGGTATTCTATTGGATTTGCCAATGTCCATTAATCCATGCAGTTTGAACACCTTCCTACTAACAAAAGCGACACAGAATCAATGCTATGTTCTTCAACTTCAGGAATCGGGACGGTTATGGGCAAACATTCTGTTTTACCACAATCCCTACATTGAAAATGCGGATGGGTTTTTGAGAGCGGAGTTGGTGAAAACCCATCGGTTTCATTCAAGGCATACCACCTAAGGCCATCTTTTCCAGTGAATGAATGTAGGATGTCATCCTTCTCCAAACGTTCGAGAATCCGATAAACTGTGGATTTGTTCATATCATATTGAAGCCGTACGACCAAATCTAGTGTTGACAGTGCGGTTTTGGTCCGCTCAAATTCATTAAGCAAGGTTTTGACCGATTTGGTTTTTCTGACGATACCCATAGTGTAAATTTATTGCAACTGAGTTGCAATAACAAATTGTTTACTTATTTTTGCGACTCAGTTGCATTTAGGATAAGAATACATGAAGAACACTATCAATCAAATGGAAAAATTAAAGTATTCCGATTTGCTCGGAGTAGCTGCCAGTGGTCTTTGTGCCATTCATTGTGCGTTGACACCTCTGTTCTTCGCCGCAAAGCCAGTATTAGAAAGCACCATGGGTGAGCACAGTCACGGGACTGGTTTTTGGGCCTTTTTGGACTACTTTTTTTTGGTATTCAGTCTTCTCGCGGTTTGGTACTCCGCAAGACATACGAAGCATAAGACTATCAAGATGGTATTGTGGATTGCATGGGTCGTTTTTGCGTTCGGGCTTTTGTCCGAACTCTTTCATGTTCATTATGGTATTTGGTTCATGTATATTGGGTCCATTGCCTTGGTTGTGGACCACCTGTATTATAATCGCTATAGTAAAAATTTGAAGATT
>NZ_CAKZYF010000042.1 GCF_937884665.1 uncultured Allomuricauda sp.
ATCCCCAATTTCTTCCAACTTGACCACCATTAGCGCCAAAGCCAACACAATGACCAAACCAGAAAACCAACCGATGGCAGGTTTGCACCTTTCGGAAAACTAGGGCAAATAGTGATGAATCATCATCCCCAAAATCACAGGAAGCGCAGTAAGCTTGAAAATATTGAAGATAGTTTTGCCCAAGGGCAACTGAATGGAAGCCTCTGCCCCAAGCACAAAACTCATAGCAAACACCAAAATCAAAGGAATGGTGAATACCGTAATAATACTAGAAAGGGCCGTAAGGGATATTGACAAGGCTGTGTCGCCTTTGGCCAAATAAGAAAACAGATTGGATACAGCTCCACCAGGACAACAACTCACCACCATAAGTCCCATGGCCAAATAAGGGTCTAATGGAAGTAAATTAATCAATCCAAAGGCTATCAAAGGGACCAATATAATTTGATTGGTCAGTCCAATGAGCAGGGCTTTGGGATTGGTGCCAACGTTGAAAAAGTCTTTTACCGTCAGAGTCATCCCCATCCCCAACATAATCAAAAACAGCAAGAGCTGCAGTACCGTTGGAATATAAGGGAGAAAACTTTGCATATGGGTTTATTCGGTTTGGGATTTCCAGGATTCCATAATGTCCGAAGCTGTCGCTATCCAGACATTTTCGTGAGAAGCTAGTTGTTCTAAAACACCCTCCAAATGACCGATTCGGTGGGGTTGTCCCAATACCCACGGATGAATGTTCAAGGATAGTATCCGTCCTCCCATGCTCTGGGATTCCTCCAGCAAAAACCGAAAAGCATCCTTTACCTGTTCCGCCCAATCTTCCGCCGTGTGCAAGTTGTTCAGGATAATGAAGTGGTCCTCCAATTCAGTGGATAAAGGCATTGCTACCAAATCACCATGCTTGGTTTTGAAGTTATACGGCATAGCATCATTCGCCCAATCACAGAAATACGCAATCCCTTCTTCAGCCAAAAAATCGGGTGTATTCATGGATTCATTTTTGGCAGGGCTACTCCAACCTTTAACGGACTGCCCAGTAAGGTTTCGTAGACTGACCAAAGCCGTTTTGACGAGTTCTTTTTCTTCTTCGGGATTTTGTCCACCGTAATGCAAGGCATCCATATGATGGCCATGGCAAAGGATTTCGTCTTGACGTTCTTTAAGGAGCCCTAACAGGTACGGATACTTTTCCGCCAAACGCGTATTCATCGCAAAAGTGGGTTTTACACCATACCTATCAAACGCTTTTAGAAAACGATAAATCCCCACTCGATTGCCATAATCCCGTAAGGTATAATGTCGCAAATCTGGATAAGGTTTGGTCATTCCTCCCGGAACTTTGAAAGGAACCCCCTTTTGGTTCAATGGAAAAAATTGAAGGCCCACATTCACCCAAACTGCTACTTTTTTCCCATTAGGCCATACGACCGGTTTGCGGTTTTTCTGCATGGACCACTCATATCGGTCATGGTCCATTCCATACGCACGATGCGGGTACTGTAAATAGGAGTCATCGAGTTTACCCATACTGCTTCGCTTTTTGTACAATATCTTGATTTACCGCTTCATAATAATGCTCCATGAAATACTGGGCAATTTCCTTACCCGTAGTTACCCAAACATCGGAATGCCCGGTGATGTATTCCAAAGCCTCTTCGTACGCTTTAATCCGATGTGCGTTGGTTACTTGATAATTATGGGTTGGAATGCACATAATGGTGCCACTTTCAGCACCTTCTTGATACAGCCTATCGAAATTCTCTTTTAGGGCTTGACCATAATTTCTCGGGGTTGTTTTCTGCACCAAGTAGGCTATCGTATCGTTCATTTCCAAGGAATACGGGATGGATACAAACCGCTTTCCACTCCGCAAACGTATGGGAGTAGGTTGATCATCGTGAAATAAATCACAGGTATAGAAACCTGCTTCATCACCAAAAAGTTCCGTGCCTACCTCAGCAAACAAATCCAGGGTAAATTCAGAATGTGACAAAGCTGGGGCGAGATACCCCGCACATTTTAGCCCGGTATGCTTGTAGATGGTTTCGATGGAATCCTTAATCATTTCCCGTTCCTGGACCTCGGTCATGCCATAGGTATATCGGGTATTGTAAATCCCATGACTGAAAAACTCCCAATTCCGTTCTTTACATAATTCAATGATTTCAGGATGATGGTCACACAATGCTGTTGATAACGAAATTGAACCACGAATACCATATTTATCCAACAATTCCATTTGACGGGTATGTCCTACTCGGTTTCCCCAATCACGACTGGTGTATCCGGGTAAAGCAGGTGTAGGTTGCGGCCAAGGTTTCCGAAATGGGTTGTCCGGTGGGTCCAACTCATAAAATTCAATGTTCGGTGCCACCCAAAACGCAACTTTTGCCCCATTCGGCCATTTGATTTTTGGTCGATTGTGATAGGGCCAATAGTCATAATATCCCGGTTCTTCTTTCATGTTATATGCTATTAAGCCAAGTGAATACCTCGGTAACCTCCAGTACATCACAATATTTCAGGGACAGGTCAGTAAGGTTGGCGTAGTGATAACTTTCATGTTTATCAGCAACGCATTCTTCAGGAATGATGGTACGATATCAGCGAGAAAGGGAATCTACCCCAGCGGCGCGTACACAACCCG
>NZ_CAKZYF010000043.1 GCF_937884665.1 uncultured Allomuricauda sp.
ACCAAATTACGGAGAAGAAGAAGAAGATTGAGGTTATCGTAAAGCCCAACTTGGATAGCGAGAATTATTTGTATGACGTAGTGGCTGAAATTGAGAGTAATATCAAAGCCAAAGATGCAGCCTTTTTTAAAAACATCGGAATTAAAACAGAAAATATAAAGCAATTTGAAATTTCAGTTGAGCCTATTGAGGTAGAAAAGAAAAGAAAAGGTGATTTAGAGCTTTTCGAGAAATTTAAAGATAACCCTAATTTCTCGAGCATAATACGGAATGAGCTACAAAAAAATAGTACTTCAAACCATAGAATTATATTCACCTTTAAGAATGCGGATGAAGGAAAAGTGTTTTCAGAGAAAATAATGGAGTACATCAATTCCGCCGAGTTTTTCCAGCAACTCATCAAAACAAGTAATGAAAATGCCGAGGCCCGAATCAAACAGAATGAATTACTAATTAAGCAAATAGATGCTCTTATCGCAAATTATACAGAAAGCATTAGTGAGAGAGAAGGGCAGCTTTTAGATAATAGAATTTCATTTGATAATGAAAAGCCAATGGATATTACGGGCCTTTTTCAACTGAAAAACCGACTGATTCAAGATTCCGAACAAAAGCGAATCGAATTACAAGAGCAACAAGAACCTATTAACGTCCTTAATTTTGGAAAATCACAAAAGGTAATTAAACCTTTTTTCGGGAAGAAATTAGTTTTAATCCCTTTGATTTTTATTGGAGTATTTTTTCTTTTTGAATTGGTGTTTTTTATAAATAGGAAAGCATTAACCTTAAACAAGTAAGATGAAGATACTTATCACTGGAGGAGCGGGCTTCATTGGTTCACACGTTGTAAGGAGGTTAATTCTTAATTATCCCGACTATGACATATACAATTTGGATAAGCTTACTTATGCTGGTAATCTTGAAAACCTGCAAGATATTGAGAATGCTAAGAACTACAATTTCATTAAAGGGGATATTGTTGATGAGTCAGCTATAAATAAGATTTTTGAAGAAATACGTTTTGATGGGGTAATACATCTAGCAGCGGAATCACATGTTGATAGGTCCATTAAAGACCCACTTGCTTTCGTAAAAACCAATGTAATTGGCACTGTCAATCTTTTGAACGCTTCAAAAAAAATTTGGGAAAAGGATAATGGCGGAAAGTGCTTTTATCATATTAGTACGGATGAGGTATATGGCTCTCTGGGTTCTGAAGGTCTTTTTACCGAAACCACCTCTTACGACCCTAATTCTCCCTATTCTGCATCCAAAGCAAGCTCTGACCATTTTGTTAAGGCATATGGAGAAACTTATGGATTACCTTATATTATTTCCAATTGCTCAAACAATTATGGCCCTTATCATTTTCCTGAAAAATAAATACCTCTGTTCATAAATAATATCATTCTTAAAAGGCCTTTACCGGTCTATGGTGATGGAAAGTTTACAAGAGATAGGCTCTATGTAGAGGACCATGCGGCTGCGATTGACTTGATTTTCCATAAAGGGAAAAATCATGAAACATACAATGTTGGTGTTTTTAATTTATGGCTGAATATTGATTTGGTCAAATTACTTTGTGAAATTATGGACAGAAAGTTGGGCCAGTTGTCCGGTTCCTCTGAGAAGCTTATTACCTATGTTAAAGACAGACCAGGGCATGATTTGAGATATGCTATAGACGCCAGCAAGATAAATAAGGAATTGGGATGGAGACCATCTATTACCTTTGAGGAAGGCCTTGAAAAAACAATAGATTGGTACTTAGAAAATCAAGAATGGTTAGCAAGGATAATATCAAAGGAATATTTGGACTATTATAAAGAGCAATATCAATAGATTTTATGAAAGGCATTATTTTAGCAGGTGGTTCCGGCACAAGATTATTTCCTTTGACCCAAGCGGTTTCAAAGCAATTACTTCCGATTTACGATAAACCGCTGATTTATTATCCATTGTCAACACTAATGCTATCTGGGATACGGGAGATTTTGATTATTTCAACGCCTAAAGACCTTCCAAATTTTAAAAATCTTTTTGGGGATGGTAAGCAGCTTGGTTTGGCTATTTCATACGCAGTACAACCAAATCCAGATGGGTTGGCACAAGCCTTTATTATAGGCGAAGAATTTATAGGCGAAGATGATGTTTGTTTGGTTCTAGGAGACAACATTTTTTATGGAGCAGAATTACCCAAGCTCCTTAGGTCTATGGTGGAACCTACTGGTGCTACTATCTTTGCATATCGCGTTGCAGACCCTACAAGTTACGGCGTTGTAGATTTTGATAGTGATTATAAAGCAATTTCCCTAGAAGAAAAGCCAGAAAATCCCAAATCGAAGTATGCAGTTCCAGGCTTGTACTTTTACTCGAACGAGGTCGTAGAAATTGCCAAATCCATTACTCCCAGTGCAAGGGGAGAACTGGAGATTACAGATGTTAATAAGAGATATTTGGAACAAAACAAGTTAGATGTATGTGTTTTAAGCAGAGGTACAGCCTGGTTGGATACAGGTACTTTTGATTCGTTGCATGAAGCGATGGATTTTGTTAGGGCGATAGAGAAGCGACAGGGATTCAAAATTAGTTGTATTGAGGAAATTGCGTTCCGCTATGGATACATTAACGAAGTAGAACTTAAAAAACTTGCGCTCAAATATGGGAAAAGTGGCTATGGAAAATATTTGAAAGATTTACTTTAAGTCATATGAAGAAACTACTTTTGATTTTTTAAGACCACACATCTGTAATTGGTTGAATGTGACCAAAAACCATCTTAAAATACCACTAAATACATGATATCATGAAAATTAAACGAATCCTAAAAGGAATACTTATAAAATTAAAGGGAAACAAGAAACACCTGAAGAGGGGTATTAAGCTCAATTTTAAGTGGTATGGTCATAGGCATGGTAGTTTAGGCTTCAATGTTTGCCCAACAATGCTCAATAAGGATTCCATAGTTTATTCCTTTGGTATTGGTGAAGATGTTTCGTTTGACGAATCGATTATAGAAAGGCATGGATGCAAAGTTTTTGGATTTGACCCTACGCCAAGATCGGTAGAATGGGTAAACAAAAGGGACACGCCGGATGAATTCCACTTTCTTGATTATGGCATTGGTGAAAAAACCGAAATGGTAGACTTCTTTCTTCCCAAAAACCAGGACCATATTTCTGGAAGTATAGCAGCACATAATCACTTAAAATCTGAAGACTATATCAAAGTCCAAATGAAATCCATCAAGGATATTTCATCAGAACTCAAACATCCAAAAATAAATTTGTTGAAGTTGGATATTGAAGGTGGCGAATATGCTGTTTTGCCTTCAATTTTGAACTCAGGCGTTATCATAGACCAATTTTTAATAGAATTTCATGAACACTTTTTCGACAATGGAAAGGATAAAACCGTTCTTGCTTTGGAAAGCCTTAGAGAAAAGGGTTACGAGATATTTGCCATATCGGATTCTTATAACGAAATTTCTTTTGTAAGAAAAAGTTTGGTCTAATTGGTTTCAAAAGTTTCTAGGGCAATATTCAATTGAAACAAACCGGATGATTAGAGCACGTAATCCTATATTGAATTTCTAGACCCTTCCATTGAGCGGCAGTATAGAACGTAATATCAGATAATTTACTATGAAAAAAGTTGCTTTACTTGGGTGCAATGGTTATCTAGGAAGCCACTTATCATACTACCTAACGGTCAGGGGTTATAAGGTCAATGCGTATGATATCCATGACGATAGTTTTTTAAGGGGGATTGGGTCGTATACCCAGATAGATATTTCAACTGGGGAAGGATTTAAAGGATTCGATTTTGAGGTAGATTATGTCTATTACTTTTCCGGAGTTACGGGAACTGGCACTTCCCTTGATGAATATTCGCGATTTATCGATATTAATGAGAAGGGCTTACTGCATATTTTGAATGGTATCAAACAACAAAAGGTACACCCAAGAATTGTCTTTCCCTCTACAAGACTGGTGTATAAAGGCGTTAAAAATACCCCTCTTAATGAAGAAGCAGAAAAGGAGTTCAAAACTATCTACGCACTGAACAAGTATCACAATGAGGCCTCCTTGGATTTATTTAACAATTATTACAATATTCCCTATACAATATTTAGAATTGGGGTACCCTATGGCAATACCTTAGATAGGGGATATTCTTATGGAACCATAGGGTTCTTTTTGGACAAAGCAAGAAATAATAGACCCATAACCCTCTATGGTGATGGTTTGCTTCGACGGACTTTTACACATGTTTCGGATATATGTAGGCAAATTGTTACAGTTTCAGAATTGGAAAAGAGTATAGGGGAGATTTATAATATTGGGGGCGAAACATATTCGCTTTTGGAAATAGCGAAGAAGATAGCAAGGAAATATGACATAGCCATTAAACATGTTGATTGGCCCGATTTTGCCTTAGCTTTGGAAAGTGGAGATACCGTTTTTGATGCATCAAAAATCAATAAATTAGTGCAACCCGTGACAACAGAATCTTTCCCAGTCTGGATAGACAAACAATAAAATTAACCTATGGACCAGCACGCCAAAATACAGAGAAATACAGAGTTGTTATTTCTAAAATCTGCATTGACCCTTCAAAATCCTTTTAATACAACCGAAGAGGTGCTTCAATGGATAAGAAAGAGGAATAATGAAGTAGAAGTAAAGGTAGCGCAATTACCTTTTGATAAAATGCTGGGATGGGGTTTTGCAGATAAGAACTACAGGTTAGAACATGAAAGCGGTAAATTCTTTTTTATTTCTGGGATTGAAGTTAGAACCAATTGGGGTGAAAAACCCGTTTGGGACCAACCAATAATAAATCAGCCAGAGATAGGGTATTTGGGGTTTATTACCAGAGAAATAAAGGGAATTTTATATTTTCTTATTCAAGCTAAGATTGAACCAGGTAACGTTAACTATGTTCAACTGTCCCCTACATTACAGGCGACTAAAAGCAACTATACCCAGGTCCATAAAGGGAAAAGACCCAGTTACATAGAGTATTTTCTGGACAGAAAGAACAATCAGGTTTTATTAGACCAATTGCAATCTGAACAGGGCGCCAGATTTTTGAAAAAAAGGAATAGGAACATAATTATCAAGGTAGACCCCCAATTGGAGGTTCTAGAGGATTTTTGTTGGCTTACTTTAGGTCAAATCAAAGAACTTATGAAGATAGACAATGTTGTGAATATGGATACCAGGACAGTCATTTCTGGTATTCCATATGGGAGTATTGCATCGGAAGCTCTTGATTTCAGCGAGTTTGTAGGGAACGCCGGGAATCAAATAGGCAAAAAAATGTTGAGGTCGGAACTTGTTACGGATAAAGCCTTGTTTTCTTTTAATCAAATTATACATTGGTTCACTAATCTAAAGACTATCTATGAACTTAATTTCAACATAAAATCACTTGAAAAACTACAGGAATGGGATGTCCAAGAAAGCCGCATAACACATAAGGAACACAAGTATTTTGACGTAATTGCGGTTAATGTGCATATTTCAAATCGGGAAGTTACTTCATGGGATCAACCGCTTATTAAGCCACTTGAACACGGGCTTTGTGCCTTTTTAATAAAGGAAATCAATGGGGTGATACACTTTTTGGTACAAGCCAAAGTAGAGAGTGGTAATTTTGATATTTTGGAAATGGCCCCTACGGTGCAATGCATAACAGGAAGTTATAAAAATGAAAAAAGTTTTGCCAACCTACACTTCTTAAAAGATGTTTTGGATGCGGAGCCAGAACAGCTCCTATATGACACGCTCCAATCGGAGGAAGGAGGACGTTTTTATAGGGAGCAGAACAGAAATCTTATCATTAAAGTAAGTGAAACATTCCCGTTGGAGGTCCCAGAGAATTATATTTGGATGACACTCAATCAGCTCAAAAAATTTATTCTATTCAACAACTATCTGAACATCCAAGCCAGAAGTATAATTTCATCAATTTCCTTTAACTAAAATTAATGCAAATGAGATGGGGAGTATTAGGATGTGCCAACATAGCCAAGACCAGTGTTATCCCGGCAATACAGGAGGTGGAAGGAAATCAGTTGATAGCAGTAGCAAGCAGGGATCTCGAAAAGGCCAAGGAGTTTTCCAAATTGTTTAACTGTAAAGCAATTCTTGGATATGACACTCTTTTGGCAAGTACAGATATAGACGCTGTTTATATCCCACTGCCTACAGGAATGCATCATGAATGG
This sequence comes from uncultured Allomuricauda sp., assembly GCF_937884665.1. Lineage (GTDB taxonomy): Bacteria > Bacteroidota > Bacteroidia > Flavobacteriales > Flavobacteriaceae > Flagellimonas. The sequence goes on from NZ_CAKZYF010000043.1 coordinate 6,236, forward strand.
GTAATAAATGCTCTGAATTGTGGAAAACATGTCTTGGTTGAGAAGTCAGCTGTTTCCAGTTTAGCTGAGGCAAAGGAAATCATTGCACTGGCTAGGACTAAAAATTTAGCAATTGTCGAAAATTTTCAATTCCAATATCATTCACAACATAGATATGTTAAGGATATCATGGAGAACGAAGAACTTGGAGAAATACGGTGCTTTAGAAGCTCATTTGGTTTTCCTCCGTTTTCCATAGACACCAATATTAGGTATAACAGGAAATTAGGAGGAGGAGCACTGTTGGACGCTGGAGCCTATGTATTGAGGGCTACATCATTTATGTTAGGAGAAGGTTTTGAAGTTGCCTCTTCTTTTTTAAGAATGAACCCTAAATTTAATGTGGATTGGTTTGGAGGAGCTTTTTTGGTAAATAAGAGCAAGGGAATTTTCTCCGAAGTAGCTTTTGGGTTTGATAACTTCTACCAATGTAACTACGAGATATGGGGAAGTAAAGGAAAAATTACCTCAACAAGGGCATTTACTGCTAAGTCGGGTTTTAAACCCACAATCCTGTTAGAAAAACATGGTTTTAAGGAAGAGATTGTGCTTCCTGAGGACAATCATTTTAGGAATATGATTAAGCACTTCAACCAGGTGGTGAAATCGAACAAGTATGAAGTGGAATGGGAAAATATACTTAGTCAATCCAAATTAATAGACCAAGTGTTTTCAAAAAATGGGAACCTAAGCTAGATGGCTGATTATATTATACTCCAAACAGTTGCTCCGGATTATAGGAAAAAGCTCTATGAAAACATTAAAGAGCAGCTTCCTTTACCGTTCAAAGTTTACGCGGGCTTGGTTTACTTTGAACAAAAGGTACAAACAAATTCTACCATAAAAAATAGGAATAAAATCAAAAAATGGTTTATATTCCAAAGATCTTTTCTTATTCAATTTGGTATGTGGAGGGATGTCTTAAATTGCAAGGTCCTTGTGGTTGAAATGAATCCTCGTATAATTTCGAATTGGGTGATATTGATTCTTCGGAAACTATTTGGAAAAAAGACCATCCTCTGGGGACACGCATGGCCAAGGGCTGGGATGGATAGCAGAACCAACAGCATAAGAAGAGTTATGAGAAAGATAGGTGATGCTGTAATTGTATATACTAAATCCCAAATGCAGGAATTAAAAGCCAAAGAATCCCATTTGATTGTCGACTATGCTCCAAATGCATTGTACTATGACCATGAGATGAGGGCCGCAGCTCATCAGGTTTCTAAAGGAATTAACAACCTTATTTACGTTGGTAGGCTTACAAATGCTAAAATACCCCTCACACTGTTAAAAGGGTTTCATATGGCTCTAGAGTATCATGTCAATGGGGAGATGTTGTATTTCGTTGGGGATGGAGTAGAGCGGGAAGCTCTTGAGAGGTATATACATGAGCATGCTCTAGGGAATAGGGTGATACTAACGGGCCATATAGCAGATTATAGTAGGTTAGAAGAACTGTATGCAACGTCTTTATTCAGCGTATCCCCGGGATACATTGGCCTATCTGTTACCCAAAGCTTTGGTTTTGGGGTTCCTATGCTAGTGTCCAGGAACGAAAACCACTCCCCAGAGCTAGAAGCCGTTGAAGAAGGCTTTAATGCCGTATTCTTTGAAACTGATGACTTAGCCCACCTAAAGCAATCCATTCTTGATATTTTTGCAAAAAAGGGAGAATGGGTAACAAAAAGAACAGATATT
>NZ_CAKZYF010000044.1 GCF_937884665.1 uncultured Allomuricauda sp.
ATTTATTATGCATGCATAATAAATTTTCCTATATTTGGGAACCAAGAAAGTTCTATGAAGGAAATGACCATTGATCATGCGTTAAGGGCCACCTGGCAAGCAGTCATTAAAATGTACAATGAAGAAGCCAAAAATTATGGATTGACCATGGCCATAGGCTTCACCTTATTGAGCATAGACCCAAAAAAAGGGACTCCCAGCACGGCATTGGGTCCAAAAATGGGCATGGAAGCGACCAGTTTGTCGCGATTGCTAAAAAATATTGAAGAAAAAGGATACATACAACGAAAACCCAATCCAAAAGATGGCAGAGGTGTCCTTATCCATCTTACAGGTCTTGGACTGGAAAAACGTAGGGATTCAAAGGATGTGGTACTGCGTTTCAATGAAGCGGTCAAAGAACACTTAAATGAAAGTGATTTAATAGGTTTTTTTAAAACGGTGGACGTAATCAATAAACTTATCCTGAACAAAAAAATATATAGTAAAACAACATCTAACTAATTTCAAATCTTTACATGAAAAGGCATATCAATAGCGTTGCTGTAATTGGCTCCGGTATTATGGGAAGTGGCATTGCCTGCCATTTTGCCAATATTGGCGTGGAAGTGTTACTGCTGGATATTGTTCCTAGGGAACTCAATGAGAAAGAAAAGTCCAAGGGCTTAAGCCTTTCCGATAAGGTGGTACGCAACCGCTTGGTAAATGACTCCCTGATGACGGCATTAAAATCCAAACCATCCCCCATTTACCATAAAAATTTCTCCAATAGAATTACTACTGGAAACCTGGAAGACGACATTTCCAAAGTTGGGGACGTAGACTGGATCATTGAAGTGGTCGTGGAACGCTTGGATATAAAAAAACAGGTTTTCGAAAACCTGGAAAAGTATAGGAAACCCGGGACGCTCATAACTTCGAATACTTCAGGTATTCCCATAAAATTTATGAGTGAAGGAAGAAGTGACGATTTTCAAGAGCATTTTTGTGGAACGCATTTCTTCAATCCCGCGCGCTATTTAAAATTATTCGAAATCATACCGGGACCCAATACTTCGGAGGAGGTTTTGGATTTCCTCAATGGATATGGGGAGCAATTTTTAGGAAAAACTTCGGTTGTTGCGAAAGATACACCAGCCTTTATCGGGAATCGAATAGGAATATTCAGCATTCAAAGCCTTTTCCATGCAGTGAAGGATTTAGGAATGACGGTTGAAGAAGTGGATAAGCTGACAGGACCCGTCATTGGACGACCAAAATCGGCCACATTCCGAACCGTAGATGTTGTGGGATTGGATACTCTGGTACATGTGGCCAATGGTATTTATGAGAATTGTAAAAAGGATGAACGACTCGAACTTTTTCAACTCCCGGACTTTATCAATACGTTGATGGAAAATAAATGGTTGGGCAGTAAATCGGGGCAGGGATTTTATAAAAAAGTCAAGAACAAGGACGGCAAAAGCGAAATCCTGACGCTTGACTTGGACAGCATGGATTATCGCTCCAAGAAAAGTGCAAAGTTCGCCACCTTGGAACTGACCAAGACCATCGACAAAGTAATAGACCGTTTTCCAGTATTAGTTGATGGAAAAGACAAAGCTGCTACATTTTATCGGAAAAGTTTCGGGGCACTATTTGCTTATGTTTCACATCGTATTCCAGAAATATCCGATGAACTTTACAAGATTGATGATGCCATGAAAGCCGGATTTGGCTGGGAACATGGTCCCTTTCAAATTTGGGATGCCGTTGGTCTGGAAAAAGGGTTGGAGTTTATAAAAGCCGAAGGATTGGAAGCTGCTTCTTGGGTGGACGAGATGAAATCGGAAGGAATCTCTTCCTTTTATTCGGTAAATGCTGGAGCCACCCACTTTTATGATATTCCCAAAAAGGCCATGGAAAAGGTACCAGGTCAAGATGCCTTTATCATTTTAGACAACATCAGGGAATCCAACCAAGTTTTTAAAAACGATGGTGTGGTTATCGAGGATTTGGGAGATGGTATCCTGAATGTGGAATTCCAATCCAAAATGAACACCATAGGTGCAGATGTAATTGCAGGTCTTAATAAGGCCATAGACATTGCCGAAAAAGATTTTCAGGGACTTGTTGTTGGTAATCAAGCTGCCAATTTTTCCGTTGGCGCCAATATTGGCATGATTTTCATGATGGCCGTAGAACAGGAATACGACGAACTGAACATGGCAATAAAAGCCTTTCAGGATACGGTAATGCGAATGCGCTACTCGTCCATTCCCACAATTTCGGCCCCTCATGGCATGTGTTTGGGCGGTGGATGCGAACTTTACATGCATGCAGATAAAGTAGTGGCTGCGGCGGAAACCTACATAGGGCTTGTGGAGTTTGGTGTCGGCGTCATTCCCGGAGGCGGAGGTTCTAAAGAAATGGCGATGCGGGCTTCGGATACCTTTCAAAAGAACGATGTGGAACTCAACGTACTTCAAGAATACTTTTTGACCATTGGGATGGCAAAGGTCTCCACTTCGGCTTATGAAGCTTTCGATTTAGGAATACTTCAAAAAGGAAAAGATGTAGTGGTCGTCAATAAAGACCGGCAAATAGCTACGGCAAAAGCCTATGCGAAGTTGATGGCAGAATCGGGTTACACCCAGCCCCCAAAACGAAAAGATGTCAAAGTCTTGGGCAAGCAGGCATTGGGCATGTTCTTGGTAGGGACCGATTCCATGGAGGCTGGACATTATATTTCAGAACATGACAAAAAAATAGCGGATAAACTGGCGTATGTGATGGCAGGAGGTGACCTATCCGAGGCCAGCTATGTGAGCGAGCAATATCTTTTGGACATTGAACGGGAAGCTTTCCTGTCCCTCTGTACGGAGAGAAAGACCCTAGAGCGTATCCAACACATGTTGAAAACGGGCAAACCTTTAAGAAATTAAAATTGTTTTAGGCAAAGTACTTAAAGCTAAAAGTTAAAAAATGAGAACAGCATATATAGTCAAAGCGTATAGAACGGCAGTAGGGAAAGCCCCTAGGGGTCTATTCCGTTTCAAGCGGCCAGATGAGCTGGCTGCTGAAACCATAGAACACATGATGAAGGAGTTGCCGCAATTGGACAAAAAACGAATCGACGATGTCATAGTGGGAAATGCAATGCCCGAAGCAGAGCAAGGGCTCAATATGGCGCGGTTGATTTCACTAATGGGCTTGAACATAGATGATGTGCCCGGTGTTACTGTAAACCGCTACTGTGCCTCCGGACTTGAAACCATCGGGATTGCCACAGCTAAAATCCAATCTGGAATGGCAGATTGTATAATTGCGGGCGGTTCTGAAAGCATGAGCTATATTCCAATGGGAGGTTACAAACCCACCCCTGATTATGCCACTGCCAAAGAAGGGAATGAAGATTATTATTGGGGCATGGGTCTTACTGCCGAAGCGGTTGCCAAGCAATTCAACGTCTCCCGTGAGGACCAAGACGTATTTGCGTACAACTCCCACATGAAAGCCTTGAAAGCCCAGGAAGAAAATCGGTTTCAAGACCAAATTGTGCCTATTGAAGTAGAACATACGTTCATCAACGGTGCAGGGAAAAAAGAAACATCCACCTATACCGTGAGTCAGGACGAAGGTCCGCGGAAGGGAACAAATATCCCAACACTCAATAAACTGAGACCTGTTTTTGCCGCAGGAGGTAGCGTTACAGCAGGAAATTCATCACAAATGAGTGATGGAGCTGCATTCGTTATGGTAATGAGCGAGGAAATGGTAAAAGAACTCAACCTCGAACCTGTTGCGCGATTGGTCAATTATGCGGCAGCCGGAGTAGAACCGAGAATTATGGGCATCGGTCCAGTAAAAGCCATTCCAAAAGCTTTGAAGCAGGCGGGGCTTAAGCAGGAAGATGTGGAGCTGATTGAATTGAACGAAGCCTTTGCATCCCAGTCGCTCGCTGTCATTCGGGAGTTGGGACTGAACCAAGAAGTAGTCAACGTGAATGGTGGTGCTATTGCTTTGGGCCATCCTTTGGGATGTACTGGCGCCAAACTTTCAGTTCAGCTTTTTGACGAAATGCGAAAGCGTGATATGAAGGGAAAATACGGTATGGTGACCATGTGCGTGGGCACCGGTCAAGGTGCTGCGGGTATTTATGAATTCTTGAACTAGATAAAAGAGAATACGAGCCCGGATATAAGAAATGGCAGGACATAATTTTAAGAATCTTAAGATTTGGAAAGAAGAAATGAATTTGGTGACAGAAACATATGATTTGACAAGAACATTTCCGAAAAGCGAGAAATATAGCCTTGCCTCGCAAATGATGCGTCCTGCTACCTCTTTTCCATCATATATTGCAGAATGCTCTAACTAGTCTACCCTTATACTTTTTAGAAATTATTTGGAAAACAGTCGCGGTTCTGCTTTTCAATGGGATACCCAATTCAACGTTGTCTTTCTGCGAAACTACGTATCCGAAGAAAAATTTATATCACAAGAAAATAAAGTTCAACAAATTGAAAAAATGATATCAGGGTATAGGAATGGTCTACACGATTAGTACACTTCTTATTTCTTGATTCTTCAATCTTAAAATCATTAAGCTATGAGTACAGAAACCCTGGAGAAGGAAATTTTACGAGGCGGTCAGTTTTTGGTCAAGGAAACCAACTGCGAAGATGTTTTTACCCTAGAAGATCTATCCGAAGAACAACAAATGATGCGCGAGAGCACCAAGGAGTTTGTAGATCGTGAACTTTGGGCGCATTGGGAACGCTTTGAGCATAAAGACTATGCCTACACGGAAGAAACCATGCGAAAAGCAGGGGAGTTGGGACTGTTGAGTGTTGCCGTACCTGAAGCCTACGGTGGGATGGGGATGGGATTTGTATCCACCATGTTGGTCTGTGACTACATTTCTGGGGCCACAGGGTCTTTTAGTACCGCATTTGGCGCACACACAGGAATTGGCACCATGCCCATTACCCTATACGGTACCGAAGAACAAAAACAGAAGTATGTTCCCAGATTGGCCACTGGGGAATGGTTTGGGGCGTATTGTTTGACTGAGCCAGGAGCAGGTTCAGATGCGAACTCCGGTAAGACCAAGGCTGTACTTTCCGATGATGGCAAATATTATAGTATCACCGGTCAGAAAATGTGGATTTCAAACGCAGGATTCTGTAATCTTTTTATCGTTTTTGCACGAATTGAAGATGATAAGAATATTACTGGTTTTATAGTGGAAAATGACCCAAGTAATGGAATCACCCTAGGTGATGAAGAAAAGAAATTGGGGATTCATTCTTCCTCTACCCGTCAAGTATTCTTCAACGAAACCAAAGTACCTGTTGAGAACATGCTGTCTGAACGGGGCAATGGTTTCAAGATTGCTATGAACGCCTTGAATGTTGGACGTATCAAGCTAGCAGCAGCATGTCTGGAAGCCCAACGACGCGTTATCAATGAAGCCACTAAATACGCCAATGAGCGTATCCAGTTCAAGACACCCATCATGAACTTTGGGGCGATCAAGGCAAAAATTGCGGACATGGCGACCAATGCTTATGTTGATGAATCGGCCTGTTATCGAGCTGCCAAGGACATAGAGGATAGAATAGCAATACGGGAAGCTGAAGGCAATACGCATCAGGAAGCAGAATTGAAGGGTGTTGAGGAATACGCCATTGAATGTTCTATTTTGAAAGTTGCTGTTTCTGAACATGTGCAACATACATCGGATGAAGGTATCCAAATATTTGGGGGCATGGGCTTTAGCGCAGATACCCCAATGGAATCTGCCTGGAGGGATGCCCGTATTTCAAGAATTTATGAAGGAACCAACGAAATCAATCGGATGTTGGCTGTAGGAATGCTGGTCAAAAAAGCGATGAAGGGTCATGTGGACCTATTGGGACCTGCCACCGCAGTTGGGGAAGAATTGATGGGCATCCCATCGTTTGATGCCCCTGACTTTTCTGAATTGTTCGCAGAGGAAAAAGATTTGGTAGCCAGACTCAAAAAAGTCTTTTTTATGGTTGCTGGTAGGGCAGTGCAAAAATTTGGCCCAGATTTGGATAAGCACCAAATGCTTCTTATGGCAGCTTCTGATATCCTGATACAGATTTACCTTGCGGAATCGACCATTCTCAGAACTGAGAAAAATGTAAAGCGTTTTGGCGAAGAGTCACAAGCTGCTCAAATTGCAATGTCCAAGCTGTACCTGTACCGCGCATTGGATATCGTTATCCAAAAAGGGAAGGAAGCCATCGTTTCCTTCGCACAGGGGGATGAACAACGCATGATGCTTATGGGTCTTAAACGTTTCACGAAATATACAAACCAACCCAATGTTGTAGCACTACGTACTCAAATTGCGGATAAAGTGGCTGCAGATAACGGGTATACCTTTGACTAATTCAAATAACGCTAGAACAAGGCTTATTTGGAAAACCGCGCTTTAAGAGCGCGGTTTTTTT
>NZ_CAKZYF010000045.1 GCF_937884665.1 uncultured Allomuricauda sp.
AAATCCCTGACCACCATGGACCCGGAAAATGCCGTGGCCTACTCCACTGCCTATTATGACCTGGCCGAGCAAATAAAAGAAGAAGAACGGGCCAAACGCGACAAATTTGCCCGCATACGTTTGGAAACCGACCAGGTGATAGAACGAAATACGGTGCTCACCCGCCAAAAGCAGATTTGGATTGGCGTGGTCGTGGGCCTCTTGTTGTTGGGAATTGCCCTGCTGACCATAATATCACAGCGCATTAGCAACAACCGTCTCAAGTTCCAGCAGAAACAACAGGAGAGCAATCAGGAAATCTACAATTTGATGCTGGCCCAGCAAGGTAAGTTTGAAGAAGGCAAAAAGTTGGAGCAGAAACGCATTTCGGAAGAATTGCACGACGGTATTTTAGGGCAAATGCTCGGTATTCGTTTGGTACTTACGGGCCTTAACGATATGGTCGATGAAAAGTCTGTGGAGCAACGCGCGGAATTCATTGAAAAACTGCGCGAGACCGAAGAGGAGATTAGGACCATTTCGCACGAACTCAATAATGCTTCTTATCAAAAAATTCATAACTTTATTGTATCACTCGAAGAAATGATAGATTCCATTGGAGCTTCTTCGGGGATAGCATGTTCTTTTACCTACGATTCTCTTCTGGAATGGGACAGTTTGGAGGGCGATATTAAAATCAATGCCTATCGTATTGTTCAGGAAGCCTTGCAAAATTGTGTGAAACATGCCCAGTGCCAAAAGGCCGAGGTAAGTTTTAAATATGAAAAGAAGGCACTGCGTTTGGAAATAACGGATGATGGTGTCGGTTTTGATATGGGCAAAGGAAAAAAGGGAATTGGCCTCCGAAATATTATTTCGCGCGTGAAAAAGGTGAAAGGGCATTTGGATATTGACAGTAAAAAAGGTGAAGGCACGACCATACGGATAAGCATTCCCTTGAATTACGCCAGAGAAACTGATAGACGGGGCAGTTGGGAATCTAGAGAGACCGTCAACGTATAACCTGGACCAAACAATTGTAAAGATGAAAACACTCAGGATTTTAGCCATAGATGACCATGAAATGACCATGCTGGGCTACAAGTTTATCTTGGAGCGCATTGTTTTTGAAGGCCATTCCATTATTGTGGACACGGCAAATACGTTTGAAATGGGCAAACGCTTGATCGAAGAATCCGTGAACTCCTTCAAGTATGATATCTTGTTTTTGGATGTTCAGATGTATCCGCCCAATGAACATCAACCCCAGACCGGGGAGGATTTGGGCATTCTGGCGCGTAAATTGGTCCCGGAGACCAAGATTGTCTTCATGTCCTCTTTCAGTGATAATTACCGCATCAACAGTATTCTAAAATCCGTGGATCCCGATGGATATTTGGTTAAAACCGATATTGACCCAAAGACTTTGGAAGATGCCGTGAAAACGGTCACCTTAAATCCGCCATATTATTCCTCAAAAGCCTTGGGGGCCATAAGAAAGAAGATGACCAACGATATCAATCTGGACGAAAAGGACAAAAAAATATTGTACCATTTGTCCATTGGCACAAAAAACAAGGACCTAGAGAATTTTATAAGGCTGTCCCCTTCTTCCATTGAGAATCGAAAAAGGCATTTGAAATCCCTGTTCGGAACGGAAAACGAGAACGACCTCGCCTTAATCTTGGCGGCCAAAAACAGGGGCTTTATTTAAAGGACGGGTTGGGATTATTTGGCAACCCCTAGTTAGGATTGTAACTAAATCTTCCAAAAACAAGGCGAAAATCACGGAAAACTCCCAGAATTTTTAAGGATTTCCTGCAATCCTGAACAAAACATTCGTTTTAACTTTGACCCAAGGAATCTTCAGAAACCGAAAAGCTATGTCGTCAAAGAAAAATCAAGCGTATAATTTCTCCTTACATGGGGTCGGGGCTTTCGTGACCTGCAATGGTCTGGAAGAGTTCCAGAAAGTACTGGAACGTGACTTTTTTGCCGAGGTTGCCGCAGAGTGTGGGTTTAATCCGAGAAAACAGAAAACGGATATTGTCCTGAACATACACTGCAACTTTGGGTTGACGGAAAGTCTACACCATTTCAACACAGGAAATTGGGGAGGTTTTTCGCCAGAGGACGATACTATTGGCGGTTCACAATTTGATGAGGCTTTTCAAAACCTTTGTGAAGCGAACAACAATGCTGTGGATATTGCAGAGCTTTCCATTCACTTTAAAGACACTTCCTTGATCGTAAGTCGCGTACAGGATTACAGCATTCCAGAAGAGTTGGGCAGCATTATCTTTAAGATCAGTGAACATTTTGTCTATTTCACCAAGGGACTGACCGAAATGCCCTATGAAATTTTTGTCCCAGTTTTTGAGGACACGGACCAGGGTATGATAGAAGTTGAGGGCAACAGAGCTCAATACTACGATTTCTGGGGCCTTTACTTTGAAGACAACCTTAACCACAACGTTTTGGTCTATGACCTAAAGACCAAAGAACTACAACAAGAGGATTTTTTCCTGTTGGATTGACAACGCATACACACCTTAGGCTTAACCTAAGAACACCCTTACACGATTAACCAGTAAAGAGCGGTCTGTGGTTCATTAAATCACGGACCTTTTCTTTGGTTTGGGCAATGGCAGTTTCATTTTCAGAATCCATCAAAACCCCATCAATGAGCTCCACAATGGTCTCCATATCACTTTCTACCAACCCTCGTGTGGTAATCGCAGGAGTGCCAAAACGTATTCCAGAAGTGATAAAAGGCGATTGGTCATCAAAAGGGACCATATTCTTGTTTGCGGTTATGGCCGCCTTTTCCAAAGCTTTTTCTGCATCTTTCCCAGTAATGTTTTTATTTCTGAGGTCTATGAGCATCATATGATTGTCCGTTCCACCAGATATCACTTTATAGTCTTTCACCATGAACGCTTTGGCCATGGCCTCAGCATTCTTTTTCACTTGGATCATGTAATGCAGGAATTCATCCGAAAGCGCTTCACCGAACGCTATGGCCTTCGCCGCAATAATATGCTCCAAAGGACCACCTTGATTTCCAGGAAAGACGGCGAGGTCCAACAAGCCCGACATTTTCCTGAGATTGCCATTCTTTAAACGAATTCCAAAGGGATTCTCAAAATTTTCGCCCATTAGGATAAGACCTCCCCTTGGACCACGTAGTGTTTTATGGGTAGTGGTGGTCACAAAATGACAATGGGGAATGGGATCGCTCAAAATACCCTTGGCTATAAGACCGGAAGGATGCGATATGTCCGCCAAAAGTAAAGCATTTACGCTATCGGCTATTTCCCGAAACCGGGCAAAATCCATATCCCGCGAATAGGCCGATGCCCCGGCAATGATCATTTTTGGCTTTTCCTTTTCTGCAATCTCCTGGATGGTATCATAGTTCAACTCGCCGGTCTTTTCGTCCACACCATAAAAGGTTGGGCGGTATAGCCTTCCCGAAAAGTTCACCGGAGACCCGTGGGTTAGATGTCCCCCATGGGCCAAATCAAATCCCAAAATGGTGTCCCCGGGTTGCAGGCAGGCATGGTATACCGCGGCATTTGCCTGCGATCCCGAATGGGGCTGTACGTTCGCGTAAGCAGCTCCGAAGAGCGTTTTGGCCCTGGCTATGGCCAAGGTCTCCACTTCGTCCACAATTTCACACCCTCCGTAATACCGTTTTCCGGGATAACCTTCTGCATACTTATTGGTCAACACAGAACCGGCTGCCTCCATTACTTGGGGGCTGGTAAAGTTTTCAGAGGCGATCAATTCGATACCTTCTACTTGGCGTTCCCTTTCTTTTTCAATCAGGTCAAAAATCGTGCTGTCTCTTTGCATGAACAATTCTTTTTAAAGTTGCAAAAATACAAATACAGCGAGTAATCTTACTACAAAAACAAATGGGAGCTGGAGATGTTATCCACTAAAAAATCAACAAAACAAGTGATTAAATAGTTTGTTCAAGGGAAGAAAAAACAGGCGGTTGGACGAAATTATACTACAGTTCATCCGAAAACGTTACTAAAATATGGCTTTTTGGCACGGCTGTTGGAAAGTTCCTAAAAATCAATAAACCAAATACCATGAAAAAAGCACTACTTTACTCTTTGATCCTCGTGTTTCTTTCCTGTGGGGGCGTGAAGAAAACCCAGGAAGCCTTGAACAGCGGTAACTATATGACCGCAATGAACAAGGCCTTAAAAAACCTGACCGAAAACAAAAGCAAAAAGAACCATCAAGCGTACGTATTGCTCTTGGAAGACGCTTTTGCCAAAAACGCGCAACGGGAACAGGAACAGATCACTTTTTTGGAAAAAGATGGAAATCCCGCAAACCTGGAAACCATTTTTAAAAAGTACAATGCACTAAAAAAAATACAGGCGAGGATCCAGCCGCTTTTACCACTTCCAATTTATGAGGAGGGCCGCGATGCCCAATTCAATTTTGTGAATTATGACAACGCTATTTTGGACACGAAGGATAAATTGTCTGCCCATCTCTATGCCAATGCCGGTGAATTGCTTGAAAATGCAAGATATAAGCAAGAATATCGTAACGCCTACAACGAACTTCAGTACCTGTCCGAGATAAATCCAGGATACAGACAAACCGTAGAAAAAATGGATGTGGCGTATCAAAAAGGACTGGATTTTGTCAAGGTCCAAATTGAGAACGAAACACAACAAATCATCCCAGCCCGCCTGCAGGAAGAGTTGTTGGATTTCAACACCTTTGGAATTGATAACTTTTGGACCAAGTTCCATGCCAATCCCCAAAACGGAAGAAACTACGACTTTGCGCTAAACCTTGGGTTCCGAGAAATCAACATTTCTCCAGAACGGGTCAACGAAAAACAGATTATCAAAGAAAAACAAATCAAGGATGGATATGAATATCTGTTGGATGACAACGGAAACGCAGTGAAAGATAGTCTGGGCAATCGAATCAAAGTAGACCGATTGAAAACCGTCCGATGCAACTTTTATCAGTTCACCCAGTTCAAAAGTGCCCAAATTGGTGCCAAGGTGAGCATCACCGATTTGTCCAATGGACAAGAAATAAATTCATACCCCCTGTCCACCGAATTTATTTTTGAGCATATTTATGCCAACTACAAGGGAGACCGTAGGGCTTTGGATAACGATTTAGTGGCCCTTTTGGACCTTGCTGCCGTTCCCTTCCCATCCAACGAACAAATGGTATATGATGCCGGTGAAGACCTAAAAGCAAGATTAAAAAATATTATCAGAAGACATCAGTTCGACTAACAAAAGACAAAAAGTCCCTCTATAAGTGGGGCTTTTTTATATGTAGTCTTTTAGATCAATGTCCGTAATAGCGCCATGTGAGGTGTGGAAGTTTACTCCGCCATCTTTTAAGACAAGTAGTTGTGGGGACTGGTGCACCACACCAAAATGGGAAGCTACTGCATTGGAAACATCCCGATGAGCATGTAAATCTAGGTAGTAAAGGTCTGCACTTTCCCCCAAGGTATAGGACCGTGTAAACATGTTCAAAACCATTCTACTGATACCGCAGGTCGTGGAATGCTTAAAAATAAGTTGTGGGCGTTCGTTGGACTTTTCAACAATTTCATCCAATTGTTCCTTTGAAGTCAGGGCTATCCATGGTAAAAGACCCAACTCTTTTTCCTCTTTTTCATTTTTTCCAAATAAGCTAGTAAACAATCCCATAAAGCAAATTTAATAGATAGGTCGGTATACACAATAAAGCTTACAAACTGACGAAATGTCTTATGTTTTCAAGGATTTAGCGACATTTTGACGGCCTAAAGCGCTTGGTAGGATTGTTGACCTCTTTCGATAAAAACGAGAAGGATGAACTTTAACAATTTCACTATAAAATCACAAGAGGCATTACAACAGGCCCAGCACATTGCACAGGGCCATGGGCATCAACAGATAGAAAACGAGCATTTGCTCAAGGCCATTATGGAAGTGGACCAGAACGTATTGCCGTTCCTGTTGAAAAAACTGAATGTAAATAGCACTTTAGTAGAGCAAATATTGGCTAAGGAGCTAACGAGTCTACCCAAAGTCTCTGGAGGCGATATCATGCTTTCCCGTGAAGCTGGGAAGTCGTTGACAGAAGCGAGCCTACAAGCAAAAAAGTTAGCGGACGACTATGTTTCCATTGAGCATTTGTTATTGGGTATTTTTAAATCCAAGAGCAAAGCGGCCCAAATCCTGAAAGACCAAGGTGCCAACGAAAAGGATTTGAATTCGGCCATCCAAGAATTGCGGAAAGGAGGAAAAGTTACCTCCCAAAGTGCTGAAGATACCTATAATTCCCTGGACAAATATGCGAAGAACCTAAATAGGCTGGCAGATGACGGAAAGTTGGACCCCGTTATCGGGAGAGATGAAGAAATACGTCGCGTTCTTCAAATACTGTCCCGGAGAACCAAAAACAATCCGATGCTCGTGGGAGAACCTGGCGTGGGAAAAACGGCGATCGCCGAAGGATTGGCCCATAGGATTGTTCAGGGGGATGTTCCTGAAAACCTGAAGGATAAAGTTATCTACTCCTTGGATATGGGCGCACTTATCGCAGGTGCCAAATACAAAGGGGAGTTTGAAGAACGCCTTAAAGCGGTGATAAAAGAGGTTACCACTTCTGATGGGGATATTGTTCTTTTCATCGATGAAATACATACCCTAGTGGGTGCCGGTGGCGGTCAAGGCGCCATGGATGCCGCCAATATCTTAAAACCCGCACTCGCACGAGGGGAACTCCGGGCCATTGGTGCCACTACATTGGACGAATATCAAAAATACTTTGAAAAGGATAAGGCCTTGGAGCGGCGATTTCAAAAAGTTCTTATTGATGAGCCCGATACAGAAAGTGCCATTTCCATTTTAAGGGGTATCAAAGAAAAATATGAAGCCCATCACAAAGTGAGGATAAAGGATGAGGCCGTAATTTCGGCAGTAGAACTTTCCCAACGCTACATTACCAATCGATTTCTACCGGACAAGGCCATTGACCTTATGGATGAGGCCGCTTCAAAACTCCGGATGGAAATCAATTCAAAGCCTGAAGAATTGGATGTTTTGGACCGAAAGGTCATGCAACTGGAAATTGAAATCGAAGCGATCAAGCGGGAAAACGATTCTGCAAAACTCCAGTCACTGAATTTGGAGCTGGCCAATCTAAAGGAAGAACGCAATGAGATATTTGCACAGTGGGAAAGTGAAAAAACCGTCGTGGACCATATCCAAAAAACCAAGCAGGATATTGAAAACTTCAAAATGGAGGCCGAGCGGGCAGAAAGAAACGGGGACTACGGAAAAGTGGCCGAGCTTAGATATGGGAAAATCAAGGAATCCCAAGAGTTGTTGGAAAAGTTACAGGATGAACTTGCCCATCAGCAAAACGCGGGCACTTTGATAAAAGAAGAGGTCACCAATGAAGATATTGCCGAGGTCGTGGCCAAATGGACCGGGATTCCCGTTACCAAAATGCTACAGAGTGAACGTGAGAAGTTGTTGAAGTTGGAAGCGGTGTTGCACAAACGTGTCGTGGGGCAGGAAGAGGCCATCGAAGCCGTATCCGATGCCATCCGAAGAAGCCGGGCTGGGCTACAGGATGTAAAGAAACCTATAGGTTCTTTTCTGTTTCTGGGAAGTACCGGCGTTGGAAAAACAGAACTGGCCAAGACACTGGCCGCCTATCTTTTTGATGACGAAAATGCCATAACACGTATTGATATGAGCGAGTACCAAGAACGGCATTCGGTCAGCAGATTGGTGGGAGCACCTCCCGGATATGTGGGCTACGATGAAGGGGGACAGCTCACGGAAGCCGTGCGAAGAAAACCCTATTCCGTAGTACTTTTGGATGAAATTGAAAAAGCCCATCCGGATACATTCAATATCCTCTTACAGGTTTTGGATGAAGGGAGGCTGACGGACAATAAAGGACGGGTTGCCGATTTTAAAAATGCCATCGTTATTATGACCAGTAACATGGGAAGTCCAATTATCCAAGAGAAATTTGAAGACACACAAAATTTGGAACAAGCTATGGAAGCTGCCCGGAATGAGGTAATGGGACTTTTGAGAAAGACCATTAGGCCAGAGTTTCTGAACCGTATTGATGACATCATCATGTTCACCCCGCTCAGCAAATCCAATATCAAGGACATTGTGGGCCTTCAACTGGACCAGCTGAAGAAATTGGTCGGTAAACAAAATATTACATTAGATGCCACTGAAGAGGCCATTACCTACTTGTCACAAAAAGGATACGACCCACAATTTGGGGCCAGGCCGGTCAAACGTCTCATCCAAAAGGAGGTTCTGAACAATTTATCCAAGGAGATTTTGGCCGGTAAAATTTCGGCAGAGAGCATTGTTCTTTTGGACTCATTCGATGACAAACTGGTTTTCAGAAACCAGAGTGAACTGGTAAATTAGCCCTGGAAACGATACCAAAAATGCCCTTATTTTGTTAAAAATGAGGGCATTTCCATTCAAAAATACCACACAGTATATCTTTTTTATATCTTCGTTCCAGTGACCAACCCTGAACCTCATGACCAAAAAAGCTGAAAGAACCACCGCTTATATCATTGAGACCGTAGCCCCCATTTTCAACAAGTTTGGCTATGTGGGCACCAGTATGAGCGACATTACCGATGCCACGGGACTTACCAAAGGTGCCATTTATGGAAATTTTGAAAACAAGGAGGCTTTGGCCCTTTCCGCCTTTCAATACAATCAACAACATTTACTTGCCCTGATTGAAGAAAAACTGGAGATAGAAGGAAAGGCCATGGATAAAATCCATTCCTTGATCCGTTTTTATCGGCAATATGATGTAGTGACCCTACCCTTTGGCGGATGCCCCATTCTAAACGTGGGGGTCGATGCCCAGAACAACAATAGACTTCTCGCTGCCGCGGTAAAGGAAACCATCAACGAAATTGAAGGAAAGATAGCTTTGGTCCTGGAAAATGGCGTAAAGGCCCAAGAACTCCGATTGCCCGTTCCCCCCTTACAATTTGCCAAACAAATGTTTACCATGCTTCAAGGGGCAATTGCCATGGCCACCATGACGCGTGACAGAAAGTATTTGGTAAATACTATCGCTTATCTGGAGCAATTGCTCCAAAAAGAAATTAAAAATTAATCGTTCGCTATCCATTTTTTCCATGAGAACCGGCACGAATGAAATCAACAGCTACCAAAATTAAACGCTATTTTTAAGGTGATTATCGCAAGGGACAAACGAAGACCGATGACTAAGCATACAGTACATTACATTTTTCTTTCTTTTCTACTACTGGGAATGGCAACGGGTTGCAAAGAGGAACCCAAAACCCCTGAAGAAACCATCATCACTACCTTTTACTTGATTCGACATGCAGAAAAGGATAGAACCGACCCTTCAAATTCAGACCCTGAACTGAACCAGGATGGATTGGACAGGGCCCTCAAATGGGCAGAGGTATTTGACCCTATTGCCTTGGATGCCATCTACGCTACCAACTACCAACGCACTACCATGACCGCCGCACCGGCTTCGATAAAAAAGGATATCGAAATAGAATATTATGACCCGAATTCTGTAGATGTCGGATATTTTAAGCAAACCCATAAAGGGCACAACGTTTTGATCGTGGGTCACAGTAATTCCACGCCGGATTTGGTCAATAAACTTTTGGAGGAAGAAAAATATGAAGCCATGGATGATTCGGATAATAGCACCCTTTTCATTGTCCGATTCATCAACGATACCAAAACGGACCTACAGCTAAAGATGGATTAATTGGCTTGTACCGAGATGCTGTCCAGTTCAATTTTGGACAGTAGTTCCAAGTCACCTTTTTGGAACAAGCGGGCGATTTCCGTCAAATCTGTACCTTTTGTTTTGGGTTTATAGTTGTTATAATCCACAAAACGTATTCCATTGATAAATCGTTCATTATACACCTCCCTGAAACGTTGGCCCCCGCCATTTACGTGAAAGTCGTACGCCAAATAATCCGGCAATCCAGTTGTTAAATTGAACCAATAGAGGTAGGTGTCATCAAAATCGTCCCCGCCTCCTTCTTGGTCAAAAGTCACCTTGATTTTGTGGTACACCATCTCCTTGATTTTCTCTTCTCCGAGATATTCCTTGTTCACCGCTTTATCGTTGAGTCCAAAAGGCAGCTTGGAAAAATAATGTACGGAGTTGACCGAATTGGCATATCGTGTTTTCAAAGAATCCGGTAAGGCAATCAAACTATCATTGATAAAACGCTGAAAATCTGTATTTGATTTTCTATCCAAAATCCTGTTGGAATCCAAAACGGTATATCTTTCCAATATTTTTAGGCCATCCACATAATAGGATGAATACGTCCTGTTCCGGAAAAAGAAAGATACCTTATGGTTTTTGAACCGTTCTCCCCCGCTTTTTACAATAGCACTATCAATCACGGACTGGGCAGTTGGCCGTGGTTTTTCTTCTTTCTTACAGGATAAAAATAAAAAGGTGCAAAGGAGCAAGAGTTGTAGCTTCATGAAGTTTTGTTTTCCGAATCATCGTAAAAAGCACTACAACAATACGATTTTCTATCCGAAGAGTTTCTATTTTTGCTGCTGATGCATAAAAATATCAACATAAAGAACAAAAGAGCACGGTTCGATTTTGAAGTACTGGATACGTACACAGCGGGTATTGTGCTCTCCGGTACCGAGATAAAATCCATCCGGTTGGGAAAAGCATCCTTATCCCAAAGCTTTTGCGAATTCAATGAAAAGGGGGAGCTCTTTGTCATCAATATGCAGGTGGACGAATACAGTCATGGGGGATATTACAATCACCGCCCAAAAGCCGAACGGAAACTGTTGCTCAACCGACAGGAATTAAAAAAACTTCGAAGAGAAGTTGTTACCTCGGGTTTGACCATTGTGCCACTCAACCTTTTTATCAATGATAGGGGCCTTGCAAAAATCAATATCGCCTTGGCAAAGGGAAAAAAACTGTACGATAAACGCGAGACCATCAAGGACAGGGATAACAAGCGCAACCTATCGCGTATCAAAAAGGACTTCAACAACTAGTTTTTATCTTCCAACATCGGGACAAAACGGAACAAGCCCAATTCCTGCTTTTCAAACTCTTTTTCGGATTTCCTCAGATAAAGGGTCATTATCTGTTCCACGGAACCTACGGGAATGACCAACCTACCTCCTATCTTCAATTGGGACAATAAGGCTTTGGGTACACTGGGAGCGCCCGCGGTCACGATGATTCCATCAAAAGGGGCTGCTTCGGAAAGCCCTTTATAACCGTCGCCAAAGATCACTTTTTTCGGTCTATACCCCATTTTACCCAAGAGCAGTTTCGTTTTTTTGAAGAGCCCTTGTTGCCGTTCAATCGTATAAACTTTTGCTTTTAGCTCTAAAAGAACAGCGGTTTGATAACCACTTCCGGTCCCTATCTCCAAGATGGAGGCATTGGGCTTCACCTGCAACAATTCAGTTTGGAAAGCAACGGTGTACGGTTGGGAGATGGTTTGGCTGGCACCAATCGGAAACGCTTTGTCCTGATACGCATGGTCCTCAAAACTACTGTCCAAAAAGAGGTGGCGCGGTACTTTTTTTATCGCGTTCAGGACGGCCTCATCTTTTATCCCTTTTGTTGCGATGAGTTTGGTCAATTTATTGCGCATCCCGCGATGCTTTATGGTATCTCTCATGATGGTGGTCTGGTTTCCCGAAATTATAAAGTTTCAAACGAAAAGTCCACAAGGTTCACTTCTTATTTTTATGGCAAACTGATTGCATATCCGTATTTTTGAAAAAAACACAGGTATGCTAAAAGTAGGTGTCCTCGGCGCAGGACATTTAGGTAAAATACACCTTAGACTTCTCAATGAATCCCAAAAATATGAACTGATCGGTTTTTATGACCCCGATGAAATCAATGCAGAAAAAGTAGCTGAAGAGTTTGGGTATACCCATTTCGAAAACATCAACAAGCTGATGGACGCCGTAGACGTCGTGGACATCGTGACCCCTACGCTCTCACATTTTGAGTGTGCAAAAAAAGCCATAGAAAAGGGAAAACATATCTTTATTGAAAAACCGATAACCAATACTTTGGAGGAGGCTGAGGGCCTGGTGCAATTAATCGATGAAAATCAGGTCAAAGGGCAAGTAGGACATGTAGAACGCTTTAATCCCGCGTTTTTGGCCGTGGCCAATACCATAGAAGCTCCCATGTTCATCGAAACGCACCGCCTGGCCGAATTCAATCCCAGGGGGACCGATGTGCCCGTTGTCCTCGACCTTATGATACATGATATCGATGTCATTTTAAGTGTCGTCAATTCCGATGTGAAACAAATCAACGCGAGTGGCGTATCCGTTATCAGTAAATCCCCGGATATTGCAAATGCCCGCATAGAATTTGAAAATGGCTGTGTGGCCAATCTTACCGCAAGTCGAATTTCCCTAAAGAACATGCGGAAATCCCGATTCTTTCAGAAGGATGCCTACATTTCGGTAGATTTTTTGGAAAAGAAAGTGGAAGTGGTAAAAATGAAGGATGCCCCTGAGGCTCCTGGCGATTTCGACATGATTCTTCAAAATGCAGAAGGGGAGCGAAAGCAAATCTATTTCGAAAACCCAGAAATCACCATGAACAACGCCATTTTGGATGAGCTGGAAACCTTTGCCGATGCTATTCAGAACAATACGACTCCCATTGTAAGCTTGAAACAAGGAACCAACGCCCTTCGGGTAGCGCTCCAAATTATACAATCCTTTAAAAAGTAATACCAAAGATGAAAAAAGTTACGGTCATAGGCGCCGGAACCATGGGCAATGGAATTGCCCACGTTTTTGCCCAAACCGGTTTTCCTGTAAACCTAGTGGATGTCTCTGAAAAATCCTTGGAAAAAGGGATGGCAACACTATCCAAAAATTTGGATAGAATGTTGGCCAAGGAGACCATTTCCGAAAGCGACAAAACCGAGACCTTGCAACGAATAGCTACCTTCACATCGCTTGGCGAAGGTGTTCAGGATACTGATTTAGTGGTTGAAGCGGCCACCGAAAACTTGCCTGTAAAACTGAATATTTTTGGGGAACTGGATACCCTTTGTCCCCCACATACCATTTTGGCGACCAACACCTCTTCTATTTCCATTACCCAAATCGCGGCAGTGACCCAACGACCCGAACAAGTCATCGGCATGCACTTTATGAATCCGGTTCCGATTATGAAACTGGTTGAAATCATAAGGGGATACAGCACCTCGGATAAAGTAACCGAGACCATTATGGAACTTTCCCGCCAATTGGGAAAAACACCCACCGAAGTGAACGACTATCCCGGCTTTGTGGCAAACCGTATCCTTATGCCCATGATAAACGAAGCCATTGAGACCCTTTTCCACGGAGTGGCGAGGGTTCGGGAAATTGACACGGTTATGAAATTGGGCATGGCCCATCCCATGGGACCCTTACAGCTGGCCGATTTTATAGGCTTGGATGTATGCCTTTCCATCCTTGAAGTGCTATACGAGGGATTCAAAAACCCAAAATACGCACCCTGTCCCTTATTGGTTAATATGGTCAGGGCAGGAAAGTTAGGGGTCAAATCAGGGGAAGGGTTCTACGACTATTCGACATCGCGCAAAGCTGAGAACGTATCCAAACAATTCCATTGAAAGCAGCATGGCCTTGATACAACCTTTTCGGGCCATTCGCCCTGCAACAGATAAGGCACCCTTTGTAGTGTCTCGCTCTTATGAAGAATATGCTCCAGATGAACTGCACGCCATTTTGGAGTACAACCCATTTTCATTCTTGCACATTATCAATCCCGGATTCAAATTCCACAAACATATTACGGGGCACGAACGTTTTGGATTGGTGCACAACCGCTATCTCGAGTTTTTGGAGGAGGGCGTCTTCCAGCGCGATTCAGAAGCGTGTTTTTATCTGTATGAAATCTCCCAGGGCGATTTTAGCTGTTTGGGGTTTTTCTGCGCCTGTAGCGTAATCGATTATCAAAAAGATACCATTAAAAAACATGAAGATACCCTAGAGCACCGGGAAACACTTTTTGCGGACTATTTGGAAACCGTTGGTTTTAATGCGGAACCTGTCTTGATGACCTACCAGGACCATCCCGGTATCGGCGACCTGCTCAGGCAAGTACAGGTAGAGGCCACGGAATATGATTTTACCACCACAGATAAAATCCGGCATCGCCTTTGGAAAATGGGCAAGAAGGAACACAAAGAAAGGCTGATAACCCTCTTTGATGAGATTGATGCCCTGTACATTGCGGATGGCCACCATAGAAGTGCCTCCTCACATTTGCTGGCAAATCGTATGAAAACTTCAAATGGCTCGCATAATGGACACGAGGCGTACAATTACTTTATGGCCTATCTCATCCCGGAATCCCAAATCAGGATTTTTGAATTCAATCGCATGGTACGGGACCTCAACGGACATTCCAAAGAGGAGTTTCTCATTAAACTCGATACGTATTTTAGAATTGAGAAAAAGGAAGAAGGTTTGTACAAGCCCTCAAAAAAACATCATTTTTCCATGTACCTGGACGGGGAATTCTACTCGCTTTACCTGCGGAAGACCCAGTACCACTTTACCGATGTGCTGAGCGAACTGGACACCCAAATACTGTTCAAAACCATTTTAGAGCCCATTTTGGGAATACATGATTTAAGAAATGACAAACGGATTGCGTATGGTTACGGAAAGCACAATAGTCTCAAAATGAAGGAGAGCATTGATGCCGGAGATTTTGCGGTGGGCTTCGGTCTGGTTGCTTTGACCATGAACGAAATCAAAGCCATTGCCGATGCTGGACTGGTAATGCCCCCAAAAAGCACCTATATCGAACCCAAACTACGCAGTGGAATGGCCATTTACAAGTTTTAATCAATCTTTTACTGAAATGACACTATCGGAAAAACTGGTTCAAATCAAAGACGCACTTCCGCCAGAGGTGACCCTAGTGGCCGTGTCCAAAACCAAACCTGAAACAGACATTTTGGAAGCCTATCGTACAGGACATCGAATCTTTGGAGAGAATAAGGTGCAGGAAATGACACAGAAATGGGAAAACTTGCCCAAAGATATTGAATGGCATATGATAGGGCATGTACAACGGAACAAGGTAAAGTACATGGCTCCTTTCGTTTCTTTGATTCATGGCGTGGAAAGTCTTCGCCTGCTCAAGGAGATTGATAAGCAAGCCGCAAAAAACGGACGATGTATCGACTGCCTGTTACAGATGCACATCGCGCAAGAAGAGACCAAATTTGGCTTGGACCATTCTGAGCTGGAGCATCTTGTAGACAGCGAAGCGTTTAAGACATTGCAAAATGTAAGGGTAGTTGGGCTTATGGGTATGGCCACCTTTACGGAAAATTTGGAACAGATACGAAAAGAATTTGTGCATCTACGGACACAGTTTGAAAAACTTAAAGTAAGACTTCCCGAAATCCATATACTTTCAATGGGGATGAGCGGGGATTATCCCATTGCAATTGAAGAAGGAAGCACTATGGTCCGCATTGGAAGTAGTATCTTTGGCGCAAGAAATTATAGCTAATACAAAAGACCATGTACGCCATTCTTGATATTGAAAGCACCGGAGGCCAATACAACGAAGAAGGCATCATGGAAATTGCCATTTACCGCTTTGATGGGCAGGAGATTACCGACCGTTTCATGAGTCTGGTCAATCCAGAGCGGGAAATACAGCCTTTTGTGGCCAAACTCACGGGAATTCATACCAAAATGTTGCGTACCGCCCCAAAATTCCATGAAGTGGCCAAGCGTATTATCGAGATTACCGAGGGAGCCATCCTTGTGGCCCATAATGCACAGTTCGATTATCGCATCTTGCGAACGGAATTCCGCAGACTTGGTTACGATTTCCAAAGAAAGACCCTTTGCACCGTGGATTTATCCAAAAAACTGCTGCCCGAAGCCGAGTCCCATAGTCTGGGCAAATTGGTCCGGTCCTTGGGCATTCCAATGAGTGACCGGCACAGGGCCAATGGAGATGCGCTGGCTACCCTAAAGCTTTTTAAGCTATTATTGACCAAGGACGCTGACAAGACCATACTCCGAGAGGTCGTTCGAAATGCAGAACACGGGGAGCTGTCCAGCAACCAATTACGTATGGTTTCGGAACTACCAGCCATCACTGGCGTTTATTACATGCACAATAAAGAGGGGGAAATCATCTTTTTGGGAAAAACGAAGGATATTCAAAAACGAGTAAACCAACACTTTACCAATACGGGCGAATTGGCTCGAAAACTTCAAAAGGAAACCAAAAAAGTAAGTTTTGAACCTACTGGTAGTGAGCTAATCGCCGTCCTGAAGGAATACGCCGAAGTAAAAAAAATACGCCCGAAGTACAACCCAATAAGCAAAAAGAATTTATTCACACATGCGATTAGGTTCAGCGCAAATGGTGACGGTTGTATCCATTTGGAAATTGTCCAACAAAAAGAGCGATTTGCCAAGAGCTTGACCTTCAATGGGCAAAGCTCAGCACGTAGTTTCTTGGAAAAAGTGCGTACCCACTATACCATATCGCCTGGGAATACAACGGGATTTTCTCTTTCTGGCAAATCAAAAGATGTGAACGGAGCACGGAGTACCCCAAACCATTTAGTGGTTGATGGGGAAATCGGGCGGGAGATTTTGGAAAAATACAGCCTACATCAGAAGAACATAGCCCTTTTCGATAAGGGGAGACGAACCGGTGAACAGAGTTTTGTTTTGATTATGGATGGAGCGTTAAAAGGGTATGGTTATGCAGAACTGAACCACCAAATGCATCAGCTTACCACCTTAAAATCCTTGCTGACCCCTATACAGAGTGATGCCAATACCCGTTACATCCTTGAATCGTATCTCCGCAAGAACAATCGTTTTAAAATACGGGAAATCTCACAGACCGCTCAGTCCTAAAAGTTTATTTGAATTTCTTTCTAACTATGGATTTGCCAAGAAATGAGGTGTCCGTTACGTCGGTTCCCGTTAAATCGACCCGTTGTAAGTGTTTCAGCTTCGAAAGGGACTTCACCTCGTTGACGCCACAAAAGGAAATATCCAGTTCTTCCAGATTTTCCAAAGCGGCAAAATTTTCGGGAAGGGGTATACGCTTCACGGGTATCTCTCCCCGACTTATGGATTCCTTTAACAAATAGGGATTAAAACTATGGGTCAGATTCAGTCTTCTTAACTTTTTGAGCTTACCCAAAGTATCGGGGAAATTGACAAAATAGGAGCTGATGATTTCAAGGGTTTCCAAGTTTTTTAGCTCAGTTAGGGTATCGTAAAAAACAAAAGGACCTTCCGCCTGAATGCGTAAATAGTTCAATTCTTGCAACTGGGCAAATGAACGAGGAAGGCCGTCCAAAGGCCCGTAAATACATAAGCTTTCGAGATGTTTCAGTTCGGCAATTTCTTCAGGAAGCGTAATTTCTTGTCCTTTCAAAGCAATAAGGCCCAGATGTTTTATGGTCCCAAAATACTTCACGACATCCAGAACGGCCGCTTTCGAATTTTGACACTGTAGGTAAAGCTGTTCCAGCGTATCGAATTGGGCCGCACTTGAAATGGCATATTCGGGAATCTCCAGTTTTTTTAGGGGTAGTTCGTACAATTCTTTTGGAAATGGAACGCCCCATTCCAGGGGTTGAAAGGACAGGGACGACAGAAGCGGGAGCGAACGCAACAAATCCTTGGGCAGTTCAAGTCCCACACTATAGTTCATAAGGGACAAATGCTCCAATTTTTTCATTTTTCCCACGTTTTTGGGAAAAACCCCCTGCGTCGCGTTAAAATCAAGTGTAAGTCCTGTGAGATGGGTGTAGCGCATTCCCTTGTGATAGTAGGCTGGGGCGAGATTGAACGAAATTAGAAGATAAAGGGGTTGACAATATTCTGAAACGGGTACGGCGTCCAGTTCGTTCTTGAAATCTTCGTCCTCCCAAAAGGGTTCAAAATCCGGAGTGGTATAGAACGTTTCCACTTCCATGCCCAAGTCCAAAGCATCGCGCAGGGCTAACAGCATCGCATCCTTGTTCCGTTGCCGAGCATACCATCGCGCTAAATGGAACGCTAGTTCCTTTATCATAAGGCGTTCGGGAAGCAATTGGGAAAAGGCATTCCAATGCGTTTCGCCTTCTTCTTCTAAAAGCATTGAAAGAACATTGGCCAAAAAACCTTGATGATGGGGAAACAACTGCTTAAGAAACGGAAGCGTTTCAAAAAAAGCCTGATGGCGCCTAGAGGCATCCACCTGAACACTCATCTTTACCAAAGCCATTCGCTGTGCTTTGTTCAGTACATAGGGCGTTTGCAATTTTCCCAGCAAAGGCACAGTGGCCAGAAATTGTGTAAAATTATTGTGCTCCAAAGCTTCCAAAAATGGCGTGATGTTTTTCATTCAGTTTCTATGCTATTCCCTTTTTGTTTTTATCCACTGCGCTATTACCTCCTTATCGGCGCGGAGTTCTTATAGGTTAGGATGTTGCAGTATAGGAGTGATTTCTTGGATTTGGTCATATTCCAAAATGTCCTGGTACTCCCCACGCCATGGAAAACGAATGCTTCGTTTGTGTCATATACTTTAACGATTCCCCTCATTTTTTTGAGAATTAAGCTGAAAAGCGGTATGATGAATAACACCGCCTTCAGTGTCAACAGCAATTTCAAAGGATGTAGCCAAGGTATCAACCAACTGCGGGTGCTGAAAAAACCCTTGTTCTTGTAGTTGCCCACACGCCTTTCTTATATAAATGGCCAACTGTGCGCAACCGACCGGAGTAAGGTCGGCCAATACATCAAAATCATCCGAGTCCTCGTCATAATCGTCGTTGACCATCAGCTCTGCTCCGGGAAAAACCGCTTTGAACAACGCTGGAGAAAAGGATTTGTAGTCCATTTGTGGTACCTGCTTGGAGTTATACCCCAAAGTACAGTCAAGACCCTCTGGGATTTCGCCTCCATCGAAAAAGAAAGAGTATTCCATTAAATGGGCGCGCTCCGACTTTTCTTCATCCGCATAACGGGTCAAATACAATACATCCTTTTGAATGTGTTCCGCTATTTTATCCACAATTTTAGGTTCTATTTTGAGCGCTTTGTCCACTACTTGTTGTAGCTTCTCTGAAATCTCGTACTCCTCTAGTTCGGCCATGGCCTTTTCCAGATTCTTTTGCTGTATGTCTTTTAAATCATTCATAATTTGAAAAGTATTCAATTTGTTATTTTTCCACTGCGCCATAATCGCCTTATCGGCGCGAAGTTTTTTTAGACTAGGGTGTTGCAGTATAGGAGCGATGTCCTTGATGTTTTCACAGCTGGTAATATCCAAATGTTCCAATTGGGGCATTCGGGAGACGACCTCCATATCTTTAAAATTTCTACCCGCAATATTGAGAGTTCGCAATTCGGTCAGTTGGCCAAGAGATTCCGTGTTTTTCAATTCGTCCGCCACCCCTTCCTCTTCATAAAAATCCATTCCTTGCATGCTAAGCACTTGAAGTTTGGGCATTTGGGATAAAAAAGAGAAGTCCCGTATAGCATAACATTTATTGAGGTTGAGTTTTTTCATATGGGGTGCGTTCAACAATGCGGGCTTGTTGAACTGGGTCATTTCTAGATTTAATTCTTCCAAGTTGGTCAAATCCTTTAGGGCACTGAAATTCACTTCATAAGGCTCGCCGCCAAACATGGAACTTTCAATCCAACCTAAATTCAGTTTCCGTAACTTTTTTAAATGACCCAATGCGCTAATATCACTTAAAGCACAATATGAAAGATTCAGTTCTTCCAAACTTTCCAAATCGGAAAAACACTTGGGAACCGGTAGCGGCGTTTTATGGTTGACCTTCACTCCTGCCCAACGACCCCTTATGCAATCGTTAAAACAATGGGGCAGCAAAAAGCGTTTTAGCGGTTTTAATTGCGTAAAACGCTCTGGAAAGCCGGTGATAGAAGCATTTTTTAGTTCCAAGCTTTCAAACGTACGTAAAGCGGAAACCAACTCATCCGCTATTTCAAACGTAGCATCAGCGTTCCAAGTAAGGTGCTTTAAATGGGGCATGTCACGGAATTCTACGGGAAAATCAGCAAACAAACCATTCAACACCAAACGTTCCAATTGACCAAACGCCTTGATTTCTTGTGGAAATCCGATGGCATTTTGATTTGTTGGGGTGATTTCAAGTGTTTTTAGCTTTTGAAGCTGCCCTGCCAGTTTCTGTAGGGCCTCCATGGGATTGCTCGTGTGCATGTGCAAGGTCTCCAAATCTGGGAATTCCGCAGCCAGTTTCACATTGAGCCCACTGACTTCCAACGTCTTCAAAGGAAGTCCTAAAATGGGTTTGGGCAGTTGGGTCACAGGTATTTTGGGCCAAAAGGATATGGAAGTAATCTTATCCAGTTTAGTGAAGCCCTCCGGCAACTCATACTTGTGGGGATAGTTTTTTAGCTCCAAATGTTCCAAATTCAGCATGGAAAGAATTACTTCGGGCAGCTGCCCCCCGGTTTTGGAAAAATCGACTGAAAGGCGTTCCACCTTTTGTGGGTGAACCTCTAAATCATCGGAATACGCATAGGTAAACCGCTTCAAATTCGTATCGGAAAACTCTTCGAAATCCATATCGTTCTGTTTATGTGGTAAAGCGAAAGCTCCGCCCCTATGGACGGAGACACGATGTGCCAGAACCAGGGGCTAGCTGACCCCCAATGCTTTAAGGAAGTCTTCGTCTTCGTGGTAGTCATTGAACGCTTCGTCCTCAAAAAACTCATCAGAAGTTTTTTCCAGTTCCAAGGCATTTTTCACAGCGGCCAGCATGGACTTTTTATTTTTTTCCTTGGCATGCAAACAAGCAATATTAAAGGCCAAAACCCCACTTTGCTCCACACGATCGGGTAACATTTTCTTCAAAGCATCTACTAATGTATCGTCATGTAAAGGAAGAGCGAAAGCAATCATATTCCCCAAAAAGTCCTCATTATGTCCGCTAAGCTTTGCGAGATAAGGTAGGGTTTTGGCAAATTCTTCGGTTTTGCGTTCGTGATATGCCTTCACTGATAGCATATTTAGTGCAAGAGCGTCAACATTTTCCAGTTCTAGAGGTTCTTCCAAATTGGCCAGAGATGGGACGGTTTCAAAAAACGCGTCAATATCTTGCATTTTAAGTTTCAGCAGAAACATGCGGATTTCTGTAGGTAGATTCATCATTTTTTAAAAAATTAAGTTTGATTAATTGGGGCAACTGCAAACGGTATGGAAAGTAATTCTATTTTAAAAATGCATAAAGCGCCAATTCACGAATGCAGCATTTCAATTGACCGATGGTCTCTTAAAGCCCATACCAGAAAAATAATATGCCTATATTTCCAAAGGATTATAAATTTGGGAAACGAAAACTCAAAATTTTCCTCTTGAAAGAGTCAAAAAAACACTCAGGCTGGCGAAACGCCCTTCATGAAGTGATCTATGAAGCGGATACTCCTTTGGGCAAACTCTTTGATGTCGTTTTGGTGGCACTCATTGTGGTTAGTGTTATTTTGGTGATGCTTGAAAGTGTAAAAGAGGTAGATGAAGTATATCACCAAGTTCTTTTCAATCTGGAGTGGATCGTAACTATCTTTTTTAGTTTTGAATATGTGGCCAGAATCATAAGCATAAAAAAACCGTGGAAGTACATTTTTAGTTTTTATGGCATCATCGATTTCATATCGACCATCCCATTATATCTTTCCTACCTTTTTGCAGGTTCGCAGGTTTTATTGGCTTTACAGGCTTTTCGGCTATTACGAGTATTTCGAATTCTGAAATTGGCCAAGTTTTTAGGCGAAGCTTCCCAGTTACGCTCGGCACTGAAGGCCAGTCGAACAAAAATTACAGTTTTCATTTATGTGGTGATCGTCCTGTCCATTATTATGGGAACCATCATGTATTTGGTAGAAGGAGATGAGGCCGGCTTCACGAGCATACCCCGAAGTATCTATTGGACCATTGTTACCCTGACCACCGTGGGTTATGGGGATATTGCCCCCCAAACCAATTTAGGACAGTTCTTGGCCACCCTTATCATGATTTTGGGATATGGTATCATTGCGGTGCCCACGGGTATTGTAACCGTGGAATTTTCCAGGCAAAAAGGAGCGCCAAAAATCCATACCAATACGCAGGTATGCCCAAGCTGTTCAGCTGAGGACCACAGAGATGGTGCCAAGTACTGCTACGATTGTGGAGACTTGTTATGAACAAAAAAACACTAATAGCGGTAGTAGGTCCCACTGCAATAGGAAAAACAGAGTTGGCCATTGCCCTGGCCCAACATTTTAAGACCGAAATACTATCTGCGGACTCAAGACAGTTTTTTAAGGAGATGTCCATAGGGACTGCGGTACCTTCTACGGCAGAATTGCAGGCAGTGCCCCATCATTTCATTCAACATTTGAGCATGCGCACGCCCTATTCCGTGGGAGACTTTGAAAAAGCGGCGCTCTCCGATATCAAGAAATTACATGTCCACAACAATTTTGTGGTCCTTGTAGGGGGAAGCGGACTTTACGTAGATGCCGTGGTCCATGGTTTGAACCAATTTCCCGATATTCCCGCTAACATTCGGCAAAAGCTCTCCGAAAGACTTAACAAAGAGGGCATAGCACATTTACAAATTGAATTGAAGGAGAGGGATCCTGACTATTACGAATCCGTGGACCTTCGCAACCCACATCGCGTGATACGCGCTTTGGAAGTATGTATCGCCACAGGCCGTCCTTTCTCCTCTTTTTTAAAAAAGAACATTTCGGAGAGACCTTTTAAAACCATTTTTATCGGAATTACAGCAGACCGGAACATTCTATATGAACGAATCAACAAACGGGTGGACCAAATGATACAAAAGGGACTTGTGGAAGAAGCAAGACCTCTTTTTGAACATAGGCATTTGAATGCGCTTCAAACTGTTGGATATAAGGAGCTGTTCCGTTATTTTGAGGGTGAGATCACACTGGATTTTGCCATTTCAGAAATCAAAAAGAATACTAGGCGATTTGCCAAACGCCAATTGACCTGGTTACGACGGAATCCTGATATCCTTTGGGTAGATCACCGAGATACTTTAGCTGAAATCCTGTCCCGTCTGAACATGAAAATTACATCAGAAAAATGAGCCGTTCTACATCTGTTTTTATCATCATGGGGGTTTCGGGCACCGGGAAAAATACCATTGGAGAATTACTTTCAAAAAAGCTGGATATCCCTTTTTTTGATGGGGATGACTTTCATCCCGAAGTCAATATTCAGAAGATGCGTTCGGGAACACCACTAACCGATACCGATCGACTTGAATGGCTTCTTGCCCTGAACCAACTGGCCAAGGAACACAATACCAAGGGGGCAGTTATTGCATGTTCGGCACTTAAGGCTTCGTACCGCGATATTTTAAAAGAGGGTATGGGCGAAAATCTGAAATTTATCTATCTACAAGGTACGTTTGAGCTGGTACGATCACGGATGGAAAAACGGAGCGGACACTTTATGCCGATTCATTTGCTAAAATCCCAGTTTCAAACCTTGGAACCTCCAAAGGATGCCATTACCGTTTCCATCAAAGACAATCCCGAACGTATCATGGCCTTCATTCTGGACAAAATCAAAAATTGATGATGTATTGCGTTTCCGGGCAAGCCGTTTCGTTTCACTCAATTTTGATGCAGCTTGCAAAATTTTAAAACGTTTATCGTAACAAAAACAGAATGTTACCGTCTAACTTCACGACTAATTAAAAATCGGAATACCTAAAATGAAAAAACTTTTTTTTATCACGGCCTCCTTAGTTGCCTTTGCAGGTTGTAAGCATGAGCCCAAAGAGACCGCCCAGGTCGAAAAAATCCCAGG
Organism: uncultured Allomuricauda sp.; assembly: GCF_937884665.1. Taxonomy (GTDB): domain Bacteria; phylum Bacteroidota; class Bacteroidia; order Flavobacteriales; family Flavobacteriaceae; genus Flagellimonas. The sequence continues at coordinate 23,947 of NZ_CAKZYF010000045.1, forward strand.
AATCGTTCTCGAAAATATGGATACCACGGTAAGTCCTAAGGAAGATTTCTATAATTATGTGAATGGAAACTGGATGAAAACCACGCAAATTCCAGAAGACCGCACGCGCTGGGGCGGATTCTCGGTGCTTCGTAAATCGACGGACGCCGACGTACTACAGATTTTAGCTGATGCGAAAGCAAGTGGCCAATATGGTGCCACGACGGATCAGGCCAAAGCCCTGGCCATCTTTGACTCAAAATTGGACACCGTAGCCCGTGACAAAGCGGGAATTACCCCCTTGCAACCCGCACTGGAAGCGATTGCAGGGATTAAAGATCTAAATGACCTACAGACCGTTCTGGCCACCAATCCGTCGGTAAATTCACCCTTCTTCGGTCTCAGTGTTTTCCCGGACCTGAACAACAGTAAAATGAATGCCGTTTATATGGGACCGGCCGGCTTGGGACTGCCCGAGCGCGACTATTATTTGGAAGCTGACGACAAATCCAAGGAAATCCGTGGGGAATACAAGAAGCATATCGTGAAAATGCTGCAAATGTTAGGGGATAGCGAAGAAGAGGCCATAGCTGCTTCCGAAAAAATATTGGAGTTGGAAACCGTTTTAGCAGAACCGCGACTCAATAAAGTACAACGAAGGGATGTTAGGAATCTGAACAATCCAAAAACAATCGCTGAAGCAGATGAGATGTTGAGCAACGTTGATCTGAAAAAAATGATACAGGACATTGGAGCCACCAAACCCTTTGATACGCTCTTTGTGACACAATTGGATTATACTAGGGTTTTGAACGATTTTCTGAAGACCACCCCTATTGAAGACCTAAAAACATTGGTGCGTTGGGACACTTTCAACAGTGCCGCAGGAAGACTCACCACAGCCATTGAAACGGCCAATTGGGAATTTTATAGTAATTATCTGAGAGGTGCCGAAAAACAAAGGCCCGCTGACGAAAGGGCGCTAGCCACGGTCAATCGTTCTGTGGGTGAGGCACTCGGCCAACTCTACGTTGATGATAAATTTCCACCCGAGGCCAAGGCCAAAGCAGAAAAAATGATTGATAATGTTATAGAGGCTTATAAAGTGCGTATTCAAAAGTTAGATTGGATGGGAGACTCCACTAAAATAAAAGCCATAGAAAAATTAAACAAGTTCACAGTTAAAATAGCTTATCCAGACCAGTGGGAGGATTATTCTTCGATGGCCGTCTCCGGAGATAAGACCTACTTTGACAATATGGTCGCTGTGGACCAATGGCGACTGGAGGATACTTTTTCCAATATTGGGGAACCCGTCGATAAAAGTAAATGGAGCATGTCGCCCCAAACGGTCAACGCTTATTTCAATCCCTTAAACAATGAAATAGTATTTCCCGCGGCCATATTACAGCCTCCGTTTTATAATTATACCGCAGACGAGGCTGTAAATTATGGTGGGATTGGAGCGGTAATCGGCCACGAAATTTCGCATGCCTTTGACGATAGTGGCGCTCGTTTTGACGCGGATGGCAATGTGAAAAATTGGTGGAGCGAAGAAGATTTGGTTGCATTCACCGAAAGAGGCGACTCCCTTGCCGCACAATATGATAAAGTTGAAGTACTTCCTGAACTCTTTGTAAATGGCAAATTTACCTTGGGAGAAAACATTGGAGATCTAGGGGGTGTCTTGAGCGCTTACGATGGCCTACAAAGACATTTTGAAGAAAATGGACGTCCTGAGACTATTGATGGATTTACACCGGAACAACGGTTCTTCATGTCGTGGGCAACGATTTGGAGAACCAAGATTCGGGATGAGGCGCTGCGGACGCAAATCAAGACGGACCCGCACTCCCCTGGCCAAGTTAGGGCGATTCAGCCATTACTCAATGTCGAGGCATTCTACGATGCCTTCGGTATTCAAGAAGGGGACTCTATGTATCTGTCTCCTGAAGATCGCGTACAAATTTGGTAATTTGTTTACTAATGGAATTGGATAAGGGCGGACCCAGCTGGGTCCGCCCTTAATTTTTCCAGAATACCTAGGACCTTTTGTTTTTACCCTATATTTGGAAGAATTGCATCGCTGCAACCTTTCAAACCAATTCTCATGACCACTACTTTAGTCATTGCCGTTGTCGCAGGAATTTCTGTATTGCTCTTTCTGATTCTCAAATTAAAAATCAATGCGTTCATAGCCTTGCTCATTGGAAGCATTATCGTGGGATTGGTTGCAGGATTGGATGCTAAAGCGATAATCGATACCATTCAAAAAGGAATGGGAAATACCTTGGGTTTTGTGGCGACCGTTGTGGGGCTGGGCGCCATGTTTGGGGCCATATTGGAAGCATCAGGTGGGGCCAAGACCATAGCGGACTTCATGATATCAAAATTCGGACTAAAACGTGCCCCTGCCGCCATGGTCGTCTCGGGATTCCTGATTGCCATACCTGTTTTTTTTGATGTCGCATTTATTATTCTTGTTCCGATGATTTACGCCTTACAACGTAAAACAGGAAAATCACTGCTACTTTACGCAATCCCCCTTTTAGCAGGTCTGGCCATCACCCACGCCTTTATTCCTCCAACCCCAGGTCCTATTGCGGTAGCTGATATTGTGGGTGCAGATTTAGGTTGGGTGATTTTGGTAGGTTTTCTTGCAGGTATACCCACAGCTTTGTTGGCAGGCTTATGGTTCGGGAAATACATCGCGGGCAAGATGCAGGTCGATGCTCCTCCGGCGAACAACCCTCAAAAACTGGATACTATTCCTCCCATTGGTCAGACCCTATTGATTATTGCCTTACCCATATTTTTAATCGTACTGAATACAGTGGCTTCCACAGGAGTTTTGGGGATAAAAGTAAATTGGATCATTCAAGGTATTGCCCTTATAGGTCATCCCTTCATTGCCCTCATCATCGCCAATATATTGGCTTGGTATGTATTTGGAGTCCGTCGGGGATTCTCCAAAAAACAACTTTTCGGTATCACAACAAAGTCGCTGGCCCCAGCGGGAACCATTATTTTGCTCACTGGTGCAGGGGGTGTATTCAAACAGGTGTTGACAGATACCGGGGCAGGAAAACTATTGGCCACTTCTTTAGGGGACGCCGGAATCCCAGTTCTGGCATTTGCCTTTATCAGTGCAGCAGTAGTACGCATTGTTCAGGGCTCATCAACCGTTGCTATGATAACCGCTGCGGGGCTTATCTCACCCTTATTGACAGGAGTCTCACTAAAACCTATTGAATTGGCCTGTATGGTCATCGCCATCGCATCTGGAGCAAGTATCTTTTCGCATGTCAATGACAGTGGATTCTGGCTGGTGGGTCAATACTTGGGCATTTCAGAAAAACAGACCTTCAAATCATGGACCATGATGACCACAATATTGGCCCTGGTGGGTATTACCTCAGTCAGTATTATTTATGTGTTGGTTTGAATCGAGACTATTGATTCTCTGCTTTGATAACCAATCGGAAACCTTCCCCGTGAATATTCAATATTTCCACAACATCGTCCCGTTTTAGGTATTTTCTCAGCTTGGCGATATATACGTCCATACTCCGTGAGGTAAAATAATTATCATCCCTCCAAATTTTGGTCAATGCCAGTTCTCTGGGCATCAGGTCGTTTTCGTGGAGCGCCAATAAACGCAATAATTCATTTTCCTTTGGAGAGAGTTTTATAGGTTCCTCTTCCAGATACTTCAGAAATCTCAATTTTGAGTTCAAATGGAAGTTTCCGATTTGAAATTCGAACTGCTTGCTGTCCGCCAATGTGCTGGATGCTTTTCGCTGAAGTATTGCTTTCAACTTCATCAACAAAACTTCGGAATCAAAGGGTTTGTTCAGATAGTCATCAGCACCCGCTTTATATCCCTTTAGGACATCTTCCTTCATCGTTTTGGCGGTCAAAAAGATGATAGGGACATTTTCGTTTTTTTCCCGAATTTCGCGGGCCAAAGTAAACCCATCTTTGTAAGGCATCATAACGTCGAGGATACAGACATCATAATTGTCTTTTTTGAATTTTTCAAAACCTTCCATCCCGTTTTTTGCCAAAACCACATCAAAATCGTTCATGGAAAGATAATCCTTAAGCACAATTCCAAAGTTTGGATCGTCCTCCACCAATAATATTTTCTTTTTTTCTATCTCCATAGTTTTCTAAATTAAAGGAAGTTTGATATAGAAAGTGCTGCCTTTTCCTTTTTCACTTTCCGCATAGACCTCTCCCTGATGATCTTCAATTATTCGTTTCACGTAAGCCAAACCTAATCCATGGCCCTTTACATTATGTATGTCTCCGGTGTGTTCCCGGTAAAATTTTTCAAATACTTTTTTTAGTACTGCCTTGCTCATTCCCGCACCTTGGTCCTTTACTTTGATAATGATGTGATTTTTTACCAATTCGGTATACACATCAATTTTTGGGGCTTCAGGCGAATATTTCACCGCATTGTCCAAAATGTTGACCACAACATTGGTAAAATGCACATCGTTGGCCAAAACCTCCGACCTGTCCGCATCCAAATGTGCATTGACGTACCCCCCACGGTCGGCCACGATCAATTCTACGTGGGCCATTGCGTCGTTGATGATATCATGGGCATCTACCCTATCCTTGCTAATGTCCAATTGGTTTTTTTCCAACTTGGAGATGCGCAATACGTTCTCAACTTGGGCGTGCATTCTTTTGTTTTCGTCCCGAATCATCCCAAGATAACGTAACACCTTATCCGTATCTGCAATGGACTTCGGGTTACGAATGGCCTCAACTGCCAAGTTTATGGTCGCGATAGGCGTTTTGAATTCGTGGGTCATATTGTTGATAAAATCCGACTAGATTTCAGAAATCTGTTTTTGCTTTATCAACTGATAGATCGCACTGGAATATGCAACTACAATGACCAGTGTGAACACTAAAGACAAAAGCGCCATTCCCATAATGGACCGAAAAAGGAACCTTTTCATTTTCGGGAACGTGAGAAGCAAGGAAAAATTGGTATGCCCCTCAGTATCCTTAAATATGGGTGCCCTATACATCTTCGACTCTGAAAACTTGAACTTTTTAGACTGCAACTTGGTTGGAAATCCTTGGCTGTAAACCCCATATTCAAAATCAATATCAATTTCCCTATTTTTTAGTTCCTGGCCCAAAAGCAGTTCTATTTCCTGCTTGGAAACCCGCTTGTGTATCGGTCTGCTTTTAGCGTACTCCATAAAGACGTCTTCCCAAACGGCTTTGTCAATACTGGACAATCCACCAATTTTTTCAGCTTTTTGAATGGGTGTAAGACTATAGCTCTTCCCATCTAGTCCAAACTCTTCTTTAAAAACCGCCTTGGTCCGTTTACTAGTGTAATTTTTAAAGGTGGTAGTATCCTCCCCCCCGTTTTGATTATCAAAGAACGTCGATGTGATGTTATAATCCTCCTCCAGAATTCCATGGGAATAGAAGAGGATTTCATCAGAATTTAAATCCCTGTCAACAAATAAAAAATTTCTGAACTGTGTGGTTTTAGGTTGTCCAATACTATCTACCAAAGAAGCCAGACGGTCTGAATAATCTTTCATCTCTCGCTTCTCCACCCTGTTCGCCACCCTATCCAGTATTCCGGTAACTGTTCTTGAGAACTGTTCTTCTTTATCTTCTACTGATGTTCTGATCCAATACACCTGAACAAAAATGATGCCCGTTAAGGACAAACTCATGAGAATCACGAGAAGAACAAAAAGCTTCTTGTTCATTGTTGTAAAATTAGAAATTTAACATTTAGGCCTTTTATCGTTTAACCAAACCTTAACAAAAATGTTAAAATTTGACTTCACCCCACCAATTTCAATAACTGTGTATGGATTCGACTCACCTGATCCCGTGTAGTTTCCAGGTGGATATTTTCTATTAAGAAATGGGCCTTATCTTTTTTGACCTGGTCATCCATTTGGTGTTTTATTCGTTTTAGAATAGCGGATTTTTCGCTGTTGTCCCTTTTTATAACGCGGTCTACACGAAGTTCAATGGGCGCGGTGACCAAAATGACGTTATCATAAAAGTCTTCCATTCCATTTTCAAAAATAAGAGCGCTTTCCTGTATAACATATCGGGACTGCTGTTCCTTGGCCCAACGCAAAAAGTGTTCACGTACGGCGGGGTGCACTATTTTGTTTAACTTTTGTAAAAGTTGGTCATTTCCAAAAACCTGCCGGGCAACAAAAGAACGATCCAAAGCTCCTTCACGATAGGCGGAAACTCCCAGCAGACCAATTAAGGCTTTTTTGAGCCTTTCCGAACTGTTCATCAAGGCCTTCGCTTCTTTATCCGAATCATAGACTGGAATACTTAAATCACGGAACATTTTCGCCACCGTACTTTTTCCACTTCCTATCCCACCTGTCAGACCTACTATCATCATTTTCTTTCCAAAACAAAGTTTACGGTACGCTGGTTTAGCCTTGCTCCATAAATAGATTCTGGTCTTTTCGTCAATTGTAGCAAGAGGCTGTTATTTGTGGCGCCTCCAAGTTGCTCATAGTCCGCGACAACTTCAAAACTTTGGGCATTTAACGTTTTCAATCGCTCCACTGTGGCCTTGCACAATAAAGACACTTTATTTGGGAACATTTTTACCGTATATCCTTCCGGAAAATTCATAGTTTTCACTTCAACCTCAAAAACCTTCTCGGAAAACTTGGCCACTTTACCCTTTATTTGGACTCTGTTGGTGGAAAAAATGCTATTGTTCAGACCTTTGGGGAAAGCCAGTTAGGTTTCCGAACTGAAATCTTCTGAAATATCCTTCAACACGATAGGATTGGTCTTCACTTCGTTTATAGAATCTATTTCCCGGGCAGGACCTTTTACAAGGATGGAGTCAGGAGAAACTTCAAGGGCTCCATCCAAAATGTAGTTCGGTTCAAACTTAAATTCTGTTTGTGGCTTAACCGGTAAAACTTTCTGGGCCACCTGATATAGATCAACGGGCCATTGATTTCCATCTAGGTCCAAAAGTGATACGTTTTGTGATAGTTGCCTTTCCATTTGCTTTTTAAGGACGTCCTCCGTTAGCAGATACTGCCCATCTCGATAAATCACTTTGGAAATATCAATATCCATTCTCTTGCTGAATACATTGAAATACAAAAGTTGAAAACCACTGGTCCGTACCTTTCCCTCTAAAGTCTTGTTCGCCTTGTTTCCCAGAAGCAAGGAATCTGGCAAGTTCTTGTAGTTTAGGATAAAGATGGTCCTAGACTCATAAGAATCAGAGAGGTTACTCAAAAACCAAGCGAAAAGAGAACAGGCCAAGAAAATGGAAAAGTTCCTCGCCTTTCTCTTATTCAGTCCCGAAAAAAGAGTGCTTTCCATAATCTACCCCTGTTTAAAAAATAACTTGGGAAACAACTTATCAGGTTC
>NZ_CAKZYF010000046.1 GCF_937884665.1 uncultured Allomuricauda sp.
AACATGATTAAAAAGTATTATCCCCCCCAATTTTACGCGGACATTGTTTAAGTAATTTTAAAGAAACCAAAAGACATGGATTAACGGTCCGGTAAGGTGTTGGACATCCGTCCGCTTATTCCCAAGGCAAGAGTACACGACAATATGAGCATGGAAGAGCGTTTTCAAAACCAAACGCTTCGTCCCATTATCAAAATGCAAAACCTCCTATTTGTTGCTGTGTTTAAAAACTATATCCAGAAACATAAGGGCGTTTTTTATGGGTTGAGCCAAGAGAAAAAGTTGGTTTACATCGAAAAATCGATTCAAAAGGATATTAAATTCAGAAATTCTTTGAAGGGAATTATTATTGGGCTTTTCACTATTGAGGAATACACGTTGTACATCACGAATTCCTCCGCCTTGAACAAGCGTATGATGAACATGGTTATAGAACGGCTGAAAGACCGGTTGCAATTATTGGAAGAGGACGTCCTAGTCCAATAATGATTCGCCGTTTAGGGTAGTGGTCAATATATCGCTCATGAGGTCAAAGAATGGTCGAATGGCCCTGAACGATTTGTTCACCTCTTCAGCGAAGGTCTTATCTAAAACTGCTTCATCTGAAAAATTCCTGGTAAATATGAACTGTTTTCGTTTGATGAGATCCATATCGGGATGTGTTTTGTCAAATCCCTTTGGCGCGGTCTTCACCCCTTCTCCTTCAATATCGCCCCAAATGGATTTGAGGCTTTTTAGGCCAATGGTATTCCGAAAATCAGAAGCGTCCGCCTCCAACTCTTTACGTATTCGGAATAAATCGTCTTTATCAGGACCCCAAAACCCCACTGCTGCGAAAGTCTCACCAGGTTTGATCCGTAAATAATAACCGCCTCGTAAATGGGAACCCAAACGTGAAAATGATGCAGCAAAATGGGTTTTATAAGGTGTTTTGTCTTTTGAAAAACGAACATCCCTGTAGATACGGAACATTTTCATCCGTTCAATATCATCATGACCATCGAGATTTTCATGGACGTTTTGATAGAACTGCCTTACCCCGGTCTCATGGGATTTGAACTCTAGTTTGTGGGCCTCAAACCATTCCCTGGTATTGTTCTTGGCTAGTTTTCGGAGAAAGGTAAGGGCTTCTTTTGAAATAGGTATAGGTTCCACTTAAGAATATAGATGTGTTATTTTTTAGCTAAAGTTAGGTATTTCACATTTGAAGTGATTGGCTTTTATCTACTTTTAAACTTTAAGTAGCAACCATGGACAAGGAAAAAATCATTGCCGAACTGAAAAGGCATAAAAAGCAACCTTATCTCGACTATAGACTGAAACAAGAAACGGAGGAATTTACCAACATACTCTTCTATACCCTCTTTGATGTGAATACCCCGGTCGAAAAAAATCTGGATGTTCTAGAGCAGCGGTTCTCCAAATTAGTGGATTTGGCCTGTTGGGACTTAAATAGACCTTGTACAAAATTATGGGGAAATTACGTGGCCACGCTGCCCAGTATCCTGGAAAAACTCAACTTGGATGCTGAAGCTATTTTAAATTGTGATCCAGCTTCCTTGTCCATACAGGAAGTCTATATGGCCTATCCCGGTTTTTACGCTATAGCTATCTATCGTTTAGCGCATGAGTTGTACAAAGAAGGATTTCCATTGGTTCCTCGACTTATGACCGAGTATGCACATCGGCAAACCGGGGTGGACATCAATCCCGGAGCCCAAATTGGTAAATCTTTTTTTATAGATCATGCCACAGGAGTGGTCATAGGTGAAACTGCGGTCATTCATGATCATGTCAAAGTATATCAAGGTGTTACCTTGGGGGCTTTATATGTGGACAAAAAGCTCCAAAGGATAAAGCGACATCCCACAATTATGTCCAACGTAACCCTTTATGCCAATGCCACTATACTTGGAGGGGACACGGTAGTTGGGGAAAATTCCGTAATTGGTGGAAATGCTTGGTTAACCAAATCTGTTCCCGCCAATTCTACGGTGTTCCATACCCCGGAGATAAAAATAAAGACTGCGAATGTCCCATAATATTTTAGACCTGATCGGGAATACTCCTTTGGTAGAATCCCGCGCAATAAATACAAACCCTAACGTAAAACTCTTTTTTAAATTGGAAGGTCATAATCCCGGTGGAAGTGTGAAGGACCGACCTGCATATAATATGATAAAAAGAGGCTGGGAACGGGGCGAGATCACCAAAAGCTCAAAGCTTATTGAAGCGACCAGCGGCAATACTGGAATCGCACTGGCCATGATTGCGGGAGTCTATGGCTTGGATATTGAATTGGTAATGCCTGAAAATTCCACTAAGGAGCGTGTGCAGACCATGAGGGCATACGGTGCAAAAGTTACGCTGACCCCTTCCGATATAGGGATTGAAGGAGCACGGGACTATGCCGAAAACAAAGTGAACCAGGAGGGGTACCAAATGCTTGACCATTTTGCAAATGATGACAATTGGCAGGCCCATTACAAAACTACAGGTCCTGAAATTTGGAAAGATACCCAAGGGCAAATTACCCATTTTGTGTCGAGTATGGGGACAACCGGCACTATTATGGGTACATCTACTTATTTGAAGGAACAGAATCCTATCGTGGAAATTATCGGTGTGCAACCAACAGATAATTCCAGAATACCAGGAATTCGCAAATGGCCCGAAGCCTACTTGCCCAAAATATTCAACCCAAAAAAAGTGGATCGGATTATGGAAGTCAGTCAAGAAGAAGCGAGAATCATGGCCAAGGTATTGGCCAAGGAAGAGGGAATCTTTTCGGGAATGAGCAGCGGGGGTGCGGCCACGGTGGCAAAACGGCTGGCAGAAAATATGGAAACCGGAACCATCGTATCCATTGTCTGCGATCGCGGGGACCGATACCTCTCGTCAGAATTGTTCGACTAAAATTCCTTAACGCAACTCCAGTTCAATCCCATTCCAATACGCTTTAAATTGGTCCAAATTATTATGGGCTCCGTTTTCAATGGTGTACATTTTTTTATCAGAAACGGTTATGTTTCCGTACAACTTTTTGCCAGATTCATAAGCCACTACCCTATCTGCAGTACCATGAAAAATCCGTATGGGTGCTTCGACCTTTTTGACAAATTCATTAGAAGCCATTTTATAGCGCAATAACGATTTGACCGGCAAAAAGGGAAATCTGTCTTGTGCCACATCCGCCAGATTGTAAAAAGGCGTCTCCAGAATGAGTTTTTTGGTTTTATTGCGTGATGCCAAATGGGTAGCGATACTGGCACCTAAAGAACGACCGTAAACTATGATTTTTTCTTGGGGATGTAGGCCGGCGGCATGATTAAAAAAAAGTTGTGCGTCCGCATAGAGATTCTCCTCACTCATTTTGCCGGTACTTTTTCCGTAACCGCGATAATCCATGACAAGTACCTCATATCCAAAATCTACAAATCGGTCTGCAATGGTTCCCCATCGGGACAAATCCCCGGCATTTCCATGAAAATACAAAATCAGCCCTTTGGCATTTTTCACCTTAAAATAAAGTGCATTCAATTCCGCTCCATCTTGGGCCTCTAGAAAGAGCTCTTCAAAATCTTTTTCAAAAGAATACACATAATCTTTGGGAAGTTGGGTAGGCAAGAAAATAAATTTCTCTTGTAAAAGACTTAACATAGCAACAAGCATTAAAAAAAGTGCAAAAACAATTATCGCGATGCGGGCCAACCTATACATCAATTGGTTTTGAGGTGTGTTTTACGTGGATACTGGACCCCTCTAAATCGATTTTCTGCGGCTGGGAGGTAATGATTTCCGTCAACATTCGATGATATGACTCAAATGTGTTCAAATCTTTGTGACCTCCGCCTATTACCGTATGCAATTTGGTGCGTTTTGGATTAATTTTGGAGAGCTTCACACTGGTTTTATAAGGGATGAGCCTATCGTCCGTACCGTGTAAAATGTGGATGGGACATTTTACATATTTCAGCCATTTGTAGGTGGGCATCGGAAATTTCATCAATAGTGACAAAGGCATAAAGGGAATGTACTTCTTTGCAACTTTACTTAAGCTGTAATAAGGAGCGTCCAAAATAAGCATCTTGGGTTCGTTCATGGAGGCCAATTTTGTGGCGAATCCAGAACCCAAAGACCTACCGTATAAGATAATATATTTTTCAGGAACCCTTTTCTTGATTTGATTGTATACAATCTGCATATCTCGTTTAACCGCTTTTTGGGTACGTCGCCCTGTACTTTTTCCAAACCCTCGATAATCGACCATAATGACGTCGTAACCGTTCCTTGTAAAATCTACGGCAAACTTGCCCCATCCTTTGATACTTTGCGAATTACCTTTTAAATAGAACACTACCCCTTTTGGGCTTTTGGCCTTGAAGTGCAACCCATTGATCAGGGCACCATCACGGGTTTCCACATTATATTCTTCAATTTCTTGATTTTTGTAGTGAAACTGAAAGTCCTTATCCAATTTTTCCGGTCTAAAAAGAAAATAATCCTGGAAAATGTAAAGTAGAACACTGATCCCGACATAAGCGGCGAATACCAACCAAACGATATGTACCCAACTTTGCATGCAACGCTAGTTTCTTTCAAATTACAAAAAAATATAAACACCTATTTGTCAGAGGTTTGACACCAAAAACGTCAACGTTCCTTTTAAAGTAGTTTGGTCAAACTTGTATTCCGAAGAAATTTTAAACTCTACAAAATAGGGAAACTTATCTCGTTATTAAATAAATAACTGATTTCCAATGCTATATGATAATTTTTTGAAGAAAACTGCTTCGATTCCTTCATAGTTTAGCGCAATAGGCTAGAAGATTGAGATATGGGGCACGAACAAAATTCAGGGGACTTTTACATTTTATCTACGTTCTCTTCCTTTCATCGAAAGAAGAAAATAAAAAATAGTACCACTCCGTTTCGCTTTTAGTTTTTTAACGTCCCTAACCGTAAAAAAATGAACTGGACTCCTGGCGTACGCTCTTGGAAAAGCTTGCACCATATAATTCTGGCTATTTTGCCTTTATTGGTCGTGTTGAACTTCTATGGAGTTCATACCAATAGATTTTATTTTGCCAAGCTGGATAATTATATCTTTCCCTTGTTGAGCAGCATTCATTTTGTGTATATCTATGCCATACGCTCAAAAATCAGGGTATCTGGAATGGCCGATATTCGGACGAGAAATTTAGAATATGCCTTGTACGCTTTAATGGTTGTATACGCTTTTAAAATTTATGAAAGCATAACCCTCTTGAACGCAATCGATGCTATACAAAGGCAACTTTTACCCAAAACCTTTTATCCTGTAAGCTTGTGTATCGTAGCGCTTTATGGTCTTCTATTTCTGCTGACGCTAATTTCGTTTCAAATTAGAAAACGATATCTTGGGAAATATGAGGTTGAAAACTCCCCTCCCGTGCTCTGAACAAAAATCCCAGTTTAAAGTCCACTAATATAACTACCGTACAAATCCTTAAACTGATACCCTTGCACAAAACGGTGTTTGCTTAATTTTTTATGGGCAACCAAGCCCCAAAGTAAAAACTCTTTAAGGAAATAGGAATCTTCTTTGGAAACTGCTGGCTGATATTCCTTTATCAAAAGTTCCAATGCTACTACCGAATCCAACTTTTTACGGTAAGACTCATCAGAATCGTCATCTAAAAGTTCAAAACCCTCTCCTTCAAAAAACCAAGACACTAAATCGTCGTAGGGACTTTCCATATCCTTTCTTTCCAACTTATCTATTTTAGGGAAAAACTCGGGAAAAAGGGATTTTATCGCGTCTTCGATTAGCGTTTCAGCCACGGAACCTGCACCTTCCTGTTCCCCTTCATAGACCAACTCTATTTTACCGGTAATGGAAGGTACAACACCCATAAAATCCCCTAGCCGAACGGCTGTTTTTTTACCTCCTGATTTTAGGCTTCGCCTTTCTGCCGTGCTGAGCAAGTTTTCAAAAGCAGTGATGCTCATTCGAGCGCTCACCCCACTTTTCGCATCGACATATTCACTTTTACGGGCCTCAAAGCTGATTTGCTCTAATAAGTCGAGGGCCATTTCCGGCACATGGATAGCCTCCGCCTGACGGGTATCCAATTGCGCCTCTTGTTGTGTGATTTTTTTAGCAATTTCAACGGTTTCTGGATAGTGTGTGAGTATCTGGGAACCGATTCGATCTTTGAGAGGCGTAACAATGCTACCACGATTGGTATAATCCTCGGGATTTGCCGTAAATACAAACTGTAAATCCAAAGGGAGTCTTAATTTAAATCCCCGTATCTGTATATCGCCTTCTTGCAGTATATTAAATAAGGCTACTTGAATTCTTGCTTGAAGGTCGGGTAATTCATTGATAACAAAAATACATCGGTTGGCCCTTGGAATCATCCCGAAATGTATCACCCGATCATCTGCATAAGACAGTTTGAGGTTAGCTGCCTTGATGGGATCTACATCACCTATCAAATCTGCTACGGTAACATCTGGAGTAGCGAGTTTTTCATAAAATCGCTCCTCGCGATGTAACCATGTGATCGGGGTTTTATCACCTTTTTCGGTGATAAGGGATTTAGCAAATCGCGACATGGGATGAAAGGGATCGTCATGGATTTCAGAACCCTCCACCACGGGAATCCATTCGTCCAATAGTTGAACCATAAGTCTGGCCAAACGGGTTTTGGCCTGTCCCCGAAGACCGAGTAAATTAATATTGTGACGCGACAAAATTGCCCGTTCCAGCTCAGGTATCACGGAATGTTCATAGCCCCAAATACCAGTGAAAGTTTCCTCTCCCTTTGCAATTTTACCCAATAAATTGTCCCGTAATTCGTCTTTAATGCTCTTGCTCGTATACCCTGCATCCTTTAACTGTCCTAGGGTATTTATGTTTTTTTGGTCTATTTTGCTCATAGTTGGCAATCTATCCTTTTATTCGCTTTTTTCGGTTTTCTTCGTAATCTTCAAAAATCATTTCACCCAGACCTTTTAATCCTGTGTAAAAGGCTTTTCCCTTGTTGGCCTGAGTAAATTCCCTCACAAATTGCATCAGATAGGGGTCTTGCGCAATCATAAAAGTCGTTATGGGAATATGTAATTTTCTAGCTTGTTGCGCCATGGCATAACATTTCTCTACGATATAGTCATCCAATCCTACACTGTTCTTGTAATATTCCCCACTGGGCAATCGGAGACATGAAGGCTTTCCATCGGTAATCATAAAGATTTGTTTGTTGGTATTCCGTTTCCGGCGTAACATGTCCATCGCGAGCTGTAAACCGGCGACGGTGTTGGTATGGTAAGGACCTACTTTTAAATACGGTAAATCTTTGATGGGAATGGGCCATGCATCGTTGCCAAAGACCAAAATATCCAGTGTATCTTTAGGATACCTTGTCGTTATAAGTTCGGCCAGGGCCATTGCCACTTTTTTTGCTGGGGTAATTCGGTCTTCACCATAGAGTATCATACTGTGGCTGATATCGATCATAAGCACCGTACTCATTTGGGCCTTGAATTGCGTATCCTCCACGATCAAATCCCCTTCGTTCAGCATGAAACTGTCCATACCATGATTGATTTGGGCATTTTTGAGGCTCTCCGTCATTGAGATTCGTTCCAAGGAATCCCCGTAGCGATATTCCCTAAAATCACCAGTATGCTCATCGCCGCTTCCCAACTTTCCTGTTTTATGGTCTCCCGAACCGCGACGTTTCATCTTACCAAAGATTTGGTCCAAAGCCCGCTGCCTTAGCATACGCTCCAACTTGGCCGTTATGGAAAGATTCCCTCCACCGGTGCCGTCACCTTCTTCACCTTCCCCCTGTTCTGCATCGGGGTCGATTTCCTCTCGGATGTATCCCTTAGCCTTTAAATCTTCGATAAAATCATCAATAGTGTAGTCATCATCGGTAAGTTCATATTCTTTATCCAGCTCTCGGAGCCAGTCCAACGCCTCCTCCACATCACCAGAAGTATGGGTGACGAGTTCTTGAAAAATCTCAAAAAGTTTTTCAAAAGGAGTTTGCTCCGGGGCTTCATATGTCGTGAATCGAAACCCTTTTCTTAAATTCATAGCCATTATATAAAAGTAAGACATTTAGTCGTATTGGTTTCCCATTTAAAAAAACCTTAACGATGGGTCTTTATCCCTCTTATGCTACTTGAACAATTTAAGGGTTTTTACAGGACACCACCGTTGTGGAAAGCCAGACAATTTGGTGTATATCAGTTTGATTTTCCAAGATTGTCTTTCGAAGGGTTTTCTCCGAAGAGGATTCCTGAAAATCTGAGATTGGGGCATCAAATGGAGCATATTTTTGAGCAATTGATCACCCATGAGGGCTCTTATCAACTAATGATGCAAAACCAACCTATCCGAGTCCAAAAGAACACTATTGGAGAAATTGACTTTATTCTGAAGCATATTGAAACTGGAGGTTTTTATCATGTGGAGCTGACCTACAAATTTTATATTGTCGACCCCACAATTTCTGAGCCCGTACATCGCCTGATGGGGCCGAACAGAAGGGATATGTTCTTTACCAAGTTGGAGAAGATAAAAAACGAGCAGTTCCCATTGGTACAAAATCCGGAAACGATAAACATCTTGGATAAAAATGGAATTAAACCCGAATTCTTGACACAGCAAGTCTGTTTTAAAGCGCAGATTTTCAGACCGTATGCTGAGAAAACGGTACATATACGGCCACTTGATCCCAAGTGTGTGGTGGGGTATTGGCTGCGTTTTGAAGAATTTGAGCGATCAGGTTTTGAGCCCCTTCAATTTTACATACCTTTTAAAAAGGAATGGGCCATTGCCCCTCACCTCGATGTTACTTGGAAATCTCACTGGGAGACCTGTATGGAAATCAATCTAAGGATGATCCAAAAAAATGCTCCAATGGTCTGGGTACGCAAAGCTAATGATGTGCTCGAAAAATGCTTTGTTGTATGGTGGTGAACATAAGCTGAAAACGGATTCAAAGCGATTATCGCGTTCTCCACTCGGATTGGGCAGCTTTAAAATCTGTTTCAAATCTCGGATTAGACCACATATTGGAAAGCATCTCATGTGCCAGCACTCTAGCAGCTTCTTCATCACTGGGATAATGAATGCCCATAATTTCACGGGACTCTCCAATTTCGTAGGCCAAATCAAGGAACGCTTTTCGTTTGTCAGGAAGTAGTTCGCTCCAAACAAAGGCTTGGATGTAGGCCCATAGTGTATGGCCACTTGCATAAGAAGGTGAGCCCATAATGGCCAGAGGTTTGAGTTTGCGTTCCAGAACATAAGGCCTTGGACGTAGTAGATGGTACTTTACCGTGAACTCCATGATACGCATATCTTGAGTCACTCCTTGCAGCAATGCAAATGTTTTCGGATAGTTTTCCGCAGTACATTCTTCACCGAGTACAGTGCGGCCTTCAAACATCACATGTTGGCGATTTGCTTCATGACCAGGATGGTCTTTCATCACATTGATGTGGGGCCAATAACCAATAGGTGCGAAAAACTGGGCCGCACGTTGTACTTGGGCAGTTGTGCGCTTTTTTTGCCAATCTAATAAAAATTCAAGTTCTGCCTGGGTTTGGTCCGAACTATTGGCAGGAAAGACCGTCCCTTTTTTCAGTTCTATAATTTGGGAATCGGTTAGATAAACAGGGGTCATCAAAATGTAAGAAAGAGCCAAGGATTTATATTCATTGGGGGTAAAATGTATACCATCCAGACTGCTTCGTTCCGCATTCGGACCATCATTTAATTTCTTGAGTGCCAAATAGTGGTTTTTGGATGGTTCCAAAGGATGAAGGGACTGGGAAAA
The DNA here is from genome assembly GCF_937884665.1 of uncultured Allomuricauda sp. Lineage (GTDB taxonomy): Bacteria > Bacteroidota > Bacteroidia > Flavobacteriales > Flavobacteriaceae > Flagellimonas. The sequence goes on from NZ_CAKZYF010000046.1 coordinate 9,840, forward strand.
ACCATAACTGCCCAGTAGCATGGAGATTATAAGAAGTACTTTTTTCATGTCTTGTTTCGTTAATCGCCTATAAGCGATATACGAATTTATGAAATACCATTTACAAACCAAAATAGTCATCTATCGGCATCAGCTTCTCAAGGATTCGACCAGCTGCCCAAGACGTTCCAACAAGTCAAAATTTAAGTAGTAATGCGTGAATTTATCCTGTTGTGCCGTACGAAACAGACCCACCTCCTTTAAAAGCTTTACGTGCTGCGATATAGTGGATTGGGAATAATTGAACAGCTCAACCAAGTCCTTGTTGCACGTCAAACTGTCTACGCCCGTACCATTGTTCTTTTCAGAAAGATAACGTACCAAAGCCGCTCGTACCGGATGGGCCAGAGCATCTGCAATTTTGGAAAGTTCAAAATCCGTTTCATTGATGAACGTACTGGAAACTTCGGAACGTATACGCATTATAAATCGTTTATTTTAAATATACGATAAATTGAAGTACTTTATTAATCTCCATGCTGAAGAAAAAAATCGCGCAAAACAAAACTTAAGACTGAAATCTAATGTCTTGATTTTAAGACATCGACCACATCATTTAACTCGAAACCTTTGGCCTTTAATAAAATAAGATAGTGAAACAACAAGTCTGCGCTTTCATTTAAAAAAAGTGAGTCGTTGCCATCTTTGGCCTCAATAATGGTTTCCACCGCCTCCTCACCTACTTTCTGGGCAATTTTATTGATTCCTTTTCTAAACAATGAGGCGACGTAACTCTTTTCGTCTTCGGTATTCGCTTCCCTAGATTTTATGATTGCTTCCAACTTGGACAGAAACCCATACTCCTGGGTATTGGTCCCTCCCCAGCAGGTATCTGTTCCCGTATGGCAAGTTGGCCCTTCAGGTAAGACTGAAACCAGTAGGGTGTCCTTATCGCAATCATTTTTTATTTCTACCAAATGTAGATAATTACCACTCTGTTCTCCCTTGGTCCAAAGACGCTGCTTGCTCCTACTAAAAAAAGTAACTTTTTTTGTCGTCAGTGTTACCTCTAGTGCCTCTTGGTTCATATAACCCAACATAAGCACATTTTTGGTGCTTACATCCTGAATAATAACGGGTACTAAACCATCTCCATTTTTGGTAAAATTTACCTTCATATTTTTAGTCTTGCGCTGTTTCGGGCCTTACGGTCGGAGCGGTTCTCTTCACGGTGCCCGGAACAACATGGATTATAATCTAATGGGAATACCTTCCTTTCTCAATTCTTTTTTTAAATCGGTAATATCTATTTCTTTAAAATGGAAAACACTTGCCGCCAACGCTGCATCGGCCTTTCCTTTTATAAAAGTATCTGCAAAATGGTGGGGTTCCCCAGCACCTCCAGAAGCAATTATTGGAATATGGAGTTCTTCGGAAAGCTTCTTCAACGCTTTGTTCGCAAACCCACTTTTGGTTCCGTCGTGATCCATGGAGGTGAACAGAATTTCACCCGCACCTCGTTTCTCAACTTCCTGGGCCCACTCGAACAAATCAATTTCGGTGGGCACCTTTCCTCCCACCAAATGTACTTTCCAAGAACCATCAACCTGTTTTGCATCGATAGCAACTACAATGCATTGCGAACCAAATTTGCCTACCAGTTCGTTGATCAGCTCCGGATTCTTGACTGCCGACGAGTTAACCGATACTTTATCCGCCCCATTTTGAAGTAATCCATCAACATCTTCAACAGAACGGATTCCACCACCGACCGTAAAAGGAATATTCACCTTTTCTGCAACACGGTATACCAAATCGGCCAAAGTCTTTCGTTTTTCTTCTGTTGCTGAAATGTCTAAAAAAACCAGTTCATCGGCACCCGCAGAGGCATAGAGTTCAGCGAGTTCAACTGGGTCTCCCGCATCTTGAAGATTAACAAAATTAACACCTTTGACCGTTCTGCCATTTTTGATATCCAAACAGGGGATAATACGTTTTGTCAGCATATTTATCGTATACTAGATTTCATTTTTTAGATTCAAATCGAATCCGTCATAAAATCCAAGGTCCTTATTGTTCAACAGTTTTGTCCAAAGCGCAATCTGACCGGTATGATAGGAAAAGTGTTCCACAACATGAACAATATTGCCTATACCAGAAAATTCAAACCCTTGGACTTTTCGTTTTTTGAGCAATTCTTCTTCCGCCATTTCCAGAAAACCTGACTTGGCGGTATGAACCGTATGGGCCAGTTTATCAAAAAGTTCCTGCTTAGCGTATCCGGATTCGGTTTCAAATTCCTTATCCCGATTCCGATAGTCGTCCAGTCCATGAAGGGAGGCGATCCCGTATTGGGTAATGTTGCCACAGAGATGTAAAATTAGATTTCCGATACTGTTTGTCACCGCATTGGGCTTTTTCCATAGCATTTCCTCAGGAAGCTGGTCGAGGCACTTTTTGACCATACGTAAACTTTCGTCCATACGGTAGCCCGCCTGCGTCACAAATTCTTTCTTAAAATCTTGACTACGTCCCATTTGCCAAAATATAACGTTCCAGTTGTTTTAAGCTAATCCTGTTTTCATAGATCGCCTTTCCGATGATCGTGCCTTCACATCCGATATCGGCCAGTTTGGCAAGTTCATCAAAATGTGAGATACCACCACTGGCAATAAGATGGATTCCAAGAACCTCCTCGTCCTCTACGCCACTGCCCGTAATGCGCGTTTCCCATTTTTTGGTCTTAGCCAAGATTTTTTGGTATAATTCAAAAGCTGGCCCTTGAAGCATGCCATCCTTGCTGATGTCCGTGCAGATAACATATTTTATGCCATGTCGCTGATACTCTTTAATAAAAGGAACCACGGATGTATTTGATTCTTCTTGCCATCCCGAAATGGCAATCCTTTCATCAATGGCATCGGCCCCCAAGATAATTTTCCTGGGCCCATATTTCTGTATCCAACCTACAAAGGTCTCCCGCGCTTTTAATGCGATACTTCCCCCAGTAATTTGCTGGGCGCCGCTTTCAAAAGCTATCCGAACATCCTCATGATGCTTCAGACCGCCCCCAAAATCAATCTTCAGTTGGGTCTTGGATGCGATTTGTTCCAGAACTTTATGATTCACGATATGATTGGACTTGGCTCCATCCAAATCCACCAAGTGTAAACATTGAATACCGTGTGCTTCAAACTGCAGAGCGACCTCCAAGGGGTTTTCATTGTAAATCTTTTTGGTATTATAATCCCCTTTGGACAAACGAACGCATTTTCCGTCGATAATATCTATAGCTGGTATAATTCGCATCAAATGTTACTTTTATACATCCAGGTTTTTGGTTCTGGAATTTCCTTGAACCCAAATTTCCCATAAAACTTGTGGGCATCATAAGTACGTAATCCAAACCCATTTACCTTTTTAAGATCAGGATGCGTGGTAATCGTGTTCAAGAGAAGCTCCCCAATTTGTTTTCCTTGAAAATCCGGTGCGACAAAAACGTCCATGATCCAGGCAAAGATGACATAATCAGTAGCCACCCTAGCAAATGCTACTTGCTCATTTTCAGCGGTGAATGCTCCAAAACAGAGGGAATTCTCTATTGATTTTCGCACTAGGGCAATACTTCTTCCTTTGGCCCAATACGCACTATTGGAAAGGTAATTATGGATAAAATCAATGTCCATTTTCTCGATATCCGTTGAAATGTAAATCCCAGTTCCCATCACATGTCCAAAAAGTTTTTAAGAATTTGAGCGCCTACGCCACTGCTTTTTTCAGGATGGAACTGTGTACCAAAAAAATTATTCTTGGATAATGCTGCACTGTATTCCAAACCATATTCTGAAGTCGCAATGGTCTCTTTGGCAAGGGGAGCGTAAAAACTGTGCACCAAATAAATGTAACTCCGTTCGGGAATTTGTTGAAACAGTTTGGATTTTAATCCCGTAATTTCATTCCATCCTATTTGTGGTACTTTCAGTTCTCTTGAAAACTTAATGACATCAACATCAAAAATACCCAGACCCCGGGTCTTTCCTTCCTCAGAGCTGTTGCACATCAGCTGCATCCCCAAACAAATCCCCAAAACGGGTTGTTCCAGTTTTGGTATAAGGGTGTCCAAACCACTTTCCCTTAGCTTTTTCATTGCCGAACTGGCTTCCCCGACACCTGGAAAAATGATTTTATCAGCTTTGCGAATTTCATTTTCATTCCGACTCAATACCGCCTCAAATCCCAGGCGCTGAACCGCAAATTTGATACTCTGGATATTACCCGCCCCATAATCAATTATAATCAGTTCCATTTACAACATCCCTTTAGTCGATGGAAGAATCATTTTCTCTACGTCCCGTTTTACCGCCATTTTTATGGACTTCGCAAAAGCTTTGAAAATGGCTTCTATTTTATGGTGTTCGTTTGTGCCTTTCGCTTTGATGTTCAGGTTTGCTTTGGCTCCATCTGTAAAAGACTTAAAAAAGTGATGGAACATTTCCGTGGGCATGTCCCCAATTTTCTCCCTTTTGAATTCCGCTTCCCAGACCAGCCAGTTTCGCCCACCAAAATCAATGGCTACTTGGGCCAAACAATCATCCATAGGAAGGCAAAAACCATAGCGCTCCATACCCAGTTTATTTCCAAGTGCTTTTGAAAAAACCTCCCCCAATGCAATCGCCGTATCTTCAATTGTATGGTGTTCGTCAACCTCCAAATCCCCATTCACCTCAATTCGCAAATCGATATTGCCGTGACGTGCCAATTGGTCCAACATGTGGTCAAAAAAGGCCAAGCCCGTGTTTATCTTGCTTTCCCCGGTTCCGTCCAAATCAATTTCGATGATAATGTCTGTTTCATTTGTTTTTCTGGAAACCCGGGAGGTTCTATTTTTCAACTTTAAAAACGTATAGATGCTTTCCCATGAATTGCTGTTGAGGACGATGTGCTTGTCAAGTTCCTTTCTGCCCACTGTGACCTCATTTGTTCCCAAGTTGGTATCATCATTTATAAAAATGCCTTTGGCTCCTAGGTTTTTGGCCAATTCCATATCTGTTAGCCGGTCACCGATCACATACGAATTTGGCAAATCGTAATCCGATGAAAAATAAGAGGTCAATAGTCCCGTTCCAGGTTTTCGGGTATCTACATTATCTTCGGGGAAGGTTCTATCAATGTATACTGCATCGAAAACAACGCCTTCATTTTCAAAGGATTTCATAATAAAATTATGCACTGGCCAAAACGTGTTCTCCGGGAAACTATCGGTTCCCAAACCATCTTGATTGGTAATCATCACCAACTCAAAATCCAGTTCTTTTGCAATTTTGGACAGATAGGTAAATACATGAGGATAAAAGACCATTTTTTCAAAACCATCAATTTGCTCATCACCAGTCTCCTTGATAATCGTGCCGTCTCTATCTATAAAAAGTACTTTCTGTCCCATTACACCATTGTATTTAGTGTTGCAATCAGTTTCCGATTTTCTTCCGATGTACCCACAGTAAACCGCAATGTATTCTCACATAGGGGTTGGGAACTTCTATTGCGCACTACAAAATTCAAATCTAGCAATTGCTGATATCGCTTTTCGGCATTATCTACTTTTACCAAAACAAAATTGGCATCTGTAGGGTATATTTTTTTAACAAAATCCACTGCCCCCAATGCATTGAGCAACGTTGCCCTTTCTTCCAGAATACGAGTTACTTCAGAACTGACCGATGCCCTATCACTTACTCGGGACAACGCTTTCTGTTGGGTGAGCGCGTTTACGTTGTAGGGAGGTTTTATTTTGTTGAGAATTCCTATGATTTCTTCGGAAGCGTAACAAATACCCAGTCGGATTCCTGCCATTCCGAAGGCTTTCGATAAGGTTTGCGTGACCACCAAATTGGGAAACTGCTTCAGTTTTGTAAGCCAACTTTCATGTTCTGAAAAATCAACATAGGCTTCATCAATAATGACCAGTCCATTGAATCCCAAAAGAAGGGATTCTATCTTTTCATCTGAAAATCGGTTTCCCGTGGGATTGTTCGGTGAACAAATGAACAATAGCTTGGTACGCCCATCTATAGCTTGGAAAATTCCTGAAAGGTCGGGTTCAAAATTCCTGGTGAGCAGAACTTCCCTGTTTTCAATCGCATTGATTCCAGAGAGCACCTGGTACATCCCGTATGTTGGAGGTAAGGTGATGATATTGTCCAAACCAGGTTCACAAAATCCCCTAAAAAGAAGGTCCAGTACTTCATCACTACCATTTCCGAGTAGGATGTTTTGCGAAGCAAGTCCTTTTTGGCCGGCCAGAACCGCTTTTAAGTTGCGCTGTTGGGGATCTGGGTACCGATTCACCCCATTTTCGTAAGGGTTTTCATTGGCATCCAAAAAAATCATATCCGCTCCATTGGAAACATATTCGTCCCGTGCCGAGGAATAGGGTTTTAAATCCCTTACCGAGCTTCTTACCAAGGTAGCAATATCAAACTTATTGCCCATCATTGCTGTTTTCATCTTCTTCGCTTGATTTTTCGTTTAGCGCATGTAATCTTAGGGTAACTGCGTTTTTATGGGCCTGTAGCCCTTCCGCCTCCGCCATCAATTCTATAGTACGTCCTATGCCTTGAATACCTTTGGGAGTGATTTTCTGGAAAGTCATACTCTTCATAAAACTATCCAGGTTTACACCACTGTATTGTTTGGCATACCCATTGGTAGGTAGGGTATGATTTGTACCAGAGGCATAGTCGCCTGCACTTTCGGGCGTATAATTACCGATAAAAACAGACCCCGCATTTACCGTGTTTTCTACGTAAAACTTCTCATTTTCAACACATACGATATAGTGCTCCGGACCATATTCGTTGATTAAGTCCAACGCAATCCTGTCATTTGCCACCAAGATAAGTTTGCTGTTTTCCATCGCCCGCTCGGCAATTTCTTTTCTCGGCAAAAGCGCCAACTGAGCCTTTATTTCCTGTTCGGTGCGTTTAATCAGCTCCTCAGATGTGGAAACCAAAACTACCTGGCTATCCACCCCATGTTCCGCTTGACTTAATAGGTCTGAAGCAACAAATGCTGGATTCGCCGTGTCATCTGCTACAACGAGTAACTCGCTAGGTCCTGCGGGCATATCGATGGCAACGCCATACTTTGTTGCTATTTGCTTGGCCACGGTTACAAACTGATTTCCTGGACCGAAAATCTTGTAGACTTTGGGAACACTTTCGGTACCAAAAGTCATGGCAGCAATGGCCTGTATGCCCCCTATCTTGAAAATCTGTGTTGCACCGCAGAGATTGGCGGTATATAGAATGGCCGGATGTACTGAACCTTCTTTGTTTGGAGGAGAACACAAAATGATCTCATCACAACCCGCTATTTTAGCTGGAACGGCCAGCATTAAAATCGTTGAAAACAAGGGTGCCGTACCTCCTGGGATGTATAGACCTACTATTTGGATAGGTCGCTTTTCCTGCCAACATTGAACTCCGGGCATCGTCTCCACATCTACTTTTTCGGTTTGTTGTGCTTGGTGAAATGCTTCTATATTAGCTTTTGCCATTTTGATAGCTTCTTTCAGTTCTTTCGAAATCTGGGTTTCCGCCTTCTGTATTTCCTTGGCGGTAATTTGGATTTTCGAAATTTGCACTCCATCGAACTGAGAGGTGTAGTCTTTGAGCTTGCTGTCGCCAAGGGATTTTACCTCACTGAAAATACGTTCAACGGTAGTCTCAATATCACCTAGTTCTTGGGTGGGACGCTTCAATATATCCGACCAATTTTTTCTTTCGGGATTTTGGATTCGTTGCATCAGCGTACCATTTTTTCGATGGGACAGACCAGAATACCTTCGGCCCCAGCTTGCTTTAATTCATCGATAACCTCCCAAAATGTATCTTGCTGGATAACCGTGTGTACAGAACTCCACCCTTCTTGGACCAAGGGAAGTACGGTGGGACTTCGCATTCCCGGTAGTATTTTCACAATATCATCCAATTTTGTATTGGGGGCGTTCAATAAAACGTATTTATTGTTCCGCGCTTCAAGTACAGATTGGATTCGGAATCTGAGCTTGTTCAGAATTTCCTCCCGAACGTCCGATATCTTGGGGGATACTGCCAGAACAGCCTCGCTCTTGAGCAGGACTTCCACTTCCTTCAAATTGTTCTTAAAAAGTGTACTTCCGCTAGAAACAATATCGCAGATGCCATCTGCAAGTCCAATATTGGGAGCGATCTCAACGGAACCATTAATGATATGTAGGTCTGCCTTAATGCCCTTGGAATCCAAATAATCCCTCACTGTATTAGGATAGGACGTGGCTATTCGTTTTCCTTCAAAATAGGTGATGGCCTCATATTCAATTGATTTTGGAACGGCAAGGGAAACGCGGCATTTTGAGAAGTTCAACTTCTCCACTATGGAAATATCCTTTCCTTTCTCGATAAGGACATTTTCTCCCAGAATGGCGATGTCCACTACCCCATCCCTTAAATATTGGGGAATATCGCCATTTCGCAAATACAAAACTTCCAGTGGAAAGTTACGGGCCGTTGCCTTTAATTGATCTTTGCCATTGTCTATGGATATTCCGCAATCCTTTAAAATTTTAAGTGAGTCTGCATTGAGTCGACCACTCTTTTGAACCGCAATCCGAATTTTTGTCATGTTCTTTTTCATTATAAATGAAAAACCAAACCAGTTTAAAAATAAAACCCGTTTGATTTCTCAAACGGGTTAATATATGGTTTAAATACAACAATACATTTCTACCTCGCTTGAGCGCAAGTGTAAAAATGATGATGTACTGTTTTATTTTTCATTACTGTCCAAAATTAGAACATATTTTTTTATCAAAAAAATAATTTAGTTATTTCCGAGAATAAGCGGGAGGCCATCACCACTAGAACCAACTACAACCACTTTGGAATTGGAAGACTGTGACAGTTTAAGGGTAGCTTCAATACCTTTATCTTGAAGAATTTTGTCAGTTAAGGATGCACTCAAAATTTTGTTCGCATCCGCTTTACCCTGTGCTTCAATTCGTTGGCGTTCGGCTTCTTTTTGTGCTGTTACCAATCGGAATTCATACTCCAACGATTCCTGTTCCTGTTTCAATTTTCGTTCAATGGCTTCTTTGATGGTCGGGGGCAAGGTCACATCACGCACCAAAATTTCATCCAATACGATATACTGCTCATCCACAATTTTTTTGGTCTCCTCAAAAATTTCAGCCTGGATAGCATCCCGTTTACTGGAATACAGTTGTTCTGGTGTATACCTCCCCACCACGCTCCGCGCTGCCGATCTGATAGTTGGCAAAATGATGCGTTGTAGATAGTTTTCTCCAATCTCTTGATGTAATTTTCCAAGCTCATTATAATTTGGCTGATACCAAGCAGAGGCATCCAGCTGGATGTCCAGTCCGTTAGAGGACAGTACCTTCATCTTTTCGAATATTTCTTGCCGCCTCACTTCATAAATGTATACTTTGTTCCATGGGGCCACAAGATGAAATCCTTCTCCCAATGGGGGTTCATCCGTGACCACACCATCCCCAAATGTTCTATAAAGCACTCCTGCTTCCCCAGAACCTATGGTAACCGCTGATTTTGAAATCAAAATAATAATAAGAATCACCGCCACTATGATGGGCAATCCTATCTTAGGTAATCTATCCATGTACTTATTTTTAAATTAATCCATTATATTTTCTAATAAACCACTCGAAGGCCAAACACAGCGCCATAATGCCCAAAAGTATCCTAAAGTCTATTAAAGATACAACATTTTGCCTGCTCTTTTGAACAGGGATGGCGTGCTCGGATTCCAATAAATCGTCAACCATGATTTCCAAGTTATCGGGATAGTAAAGCTTGCCACCCGTTTTTTTGGCGACACGCTCCAATGTCGTGTAGTTCGCTGAATACCTTTGATTTTCCGGTTTGAAATCCAAAATTCGAAATGAACCGGTTTTTGATATTTTTGCTCCTGTTTCCTTGATGGTAAAGCGGTAACTTCCTGCATTCAAATTGGACAGGTCGTATTCGTGAAACGAACCCTTAAAGAGCATAGGGGCCTCTCGTGAATAATCCACATCCGTTCCTTTTATGGTTATGGTGAGACTGCCATTTGGGTCCAAATTATAACTCTCGTCAAAATAAGTTGCTTTAATACTGGCCCGGTTGCTTCCCTCATAAACGGTCTTGTAGTCCAATTCCAATCTGCTTCGCTTTCCTGAACTTTTCAGGAACAACATCAGTTTTCCAACGAAGTCATCAAAATCCTTAAAATCATTTGTGTCCAGATAATTCTTGGCCCGCCATCGCCATATATTTTCTCCAAAAAGAACAGCTTCTTTACGGTTCTCCGTATTGATAAGGGACAGCAGAGGTTTGTCCAAATCGACTCCCTTTATCTGTTGATAAAGGATATTCTCGTGATTTACAAGAATTTCCAAGTCCCCTAAGTTGCTCAGCAAAGGAGGATAGTCCGAAGTATCAAAACCGCCAAGACCAAATGTAGAGAAGGACTTGTTCAAAACAGGTAAAATCTCTTCTTTTTGTTCAAAATCTTCCTTAAAGTAATAGGGTTGTATTTGATTTAAAAAATTCCAATTGGTTTGTGTTCCGGTAATTGTAAGTAGATTAGAAGTGTTTGTTTTTACAAAATCATAGATTGTTCTAAAGGTGTTTTTCGGCTGGTAGAGTATTAAAACATCCGTATTTCGCAAAACATCCATCTTCACGTCAGGCCCTACAATATTAAAGTTTCGCTGTTCATTGGATTCAACTGCTTTTTTTAAAGCTCCTATATCGGGATGTAGCATATCTGCCACCAAGGTCACGTTCGTTTTTTCATCAATGACCTCTATGGCCACTTGTTTGGTGTTGTTGGTCAGGTTTTTTTCATTTTCTAAGCTCGCTATTTGAACATCCAAAGACTTTAAACCGACATTTTCCGCTTCAATTAGCGTGGTGATGTTCTGACTGTTCTGGTTTGCGGTAAATGTCAAATTTTTTTGAAAAATACGTTTACCATCCATGCGAATGGATAGGTTTTTAGTGACATTACCCGAACCAGAGTATGCTACAATGACTTCCACCGGAAATTTATTTCCAAGAAAGGTGTAGTTGTTTGCATTTATCCGGTCTATGGAAAGATCATCGTATGAGGTGGTATCCCCTACAACCACCGAATTTATCCTCAGTTTGTCCTGAACATTTAGAAATTCATAATCCCTACCCAAAGTTTGATTGCCATCTGAAAATAAAACAAGCGTATTTGTGCCGTTTAGGAAAAGCTCATCCATCTTTGTAATAGCATTCGCAATATCGGTATTTACCTTCTCAAAGGATAGGGTATCCGTTTCATCCAATTCTGAACCGAATACAAATTGAAAAGAATCAAAACGTTCCTTCACACGCTCATCCTCCAAGATTTTTTTTGCCTCTTTTGACAAATTTTGTGCTTCTGGAAACTTTTGCATGGATTCAGAATCATCCATGAGCAAAACAAGATTTGATTTTTCCAGAAAATATTCAGTATCTACAAACTTGGGGTTAATAAGCAATAAGAAAGCGCAAAAAATAACCACAAATCGAAGTGCAGCCAGAACAATTTTTAGAGTGCCTTTTTGTGTATTCTTAAAAAAATACTGATAAAAAACAATGGTCAACGCCGCTATGGCAGCAAGAAAAATAAGGAGTGCCGTGCGTATCTCCATGTACTTTAAGTTAACATACCGCCATCTACCTGCAACACTTGCCCTGTGATATAACTAGACATATCAGAAGCTAAAAAGAGGCATGCATTGGCGACATCTTCGGGCGTACCTCCTCGTTTTAAAGGAATGGCATCCCTCCATCCTTGTACGGTCTTTTCGTCTAGTTTATCCGTCATTTCCGTTTCTATGAACCCGGGAGCAATTGCATTGCACCTGATATTTCGTGAGCCCAGTTCCAAGGCCACTGACTTGGTGAATCCGATGATTCCCGATTTTGAAGCTGCATAATTTGTCTGTCCGGCATTTCCTTTTACTCCCACTACACTACTCATATTGATAATGGACCCTTTTCGCTGCTTCAGGAGCGTACGTTGCACTGCCTTGGTCATATTGAAAACAGACTTCAGATTTACACGTATCACGGTATCAAAATCCGACTCCCCCATACGCATCAGAAGGTTATCTTTCGTAATTCCTGCATTGTTGATAAGTACGTCTATGCCTCCAAACTCCTCCAGAACCTGTCCAACCAAGGCTTCTGACTCCTCAAAACTTGCTGCGTTACTTTTAAAGGCTTTGGCTTTTACCCCAACTTCCGTTAGTTCCTTCTCCAGTTCGATAGCAGGACCCTCACTGGAACTATAAGTGAATGCAACATGGGCTCCGTGTTCCGCGAACACTCTCGCAATTCCGCTTCCAATACCACGGCTGGCGCCGGTGATGATGACGTTTTTCCCCTCCAAAAGTTTCATGATACAGTTCGTTAGAATGGTTATTCAACCAAATATAGGTGTTGTTTTAAGTTCTGATAGAAAAAAATCCCGTCAAAAACGGGATTTACAATAGTTTTAACGAATACTCAAGTCAATACTTCCTTTACCTTCAACCCAATTTCTGCGGTTGAGTCCACCACGTGGATTCCGGTTTCCCTCATGATTTGTTTTTTTGCCTGCGCCGTATCATCACTACCGCCCACAATAGCTCCTGCATGCCCCATGGTACGTCCTGCGGGTGCTGTTTCTCCAGCTATAAAACCTACAATCGGTTTTGAACTGCCACTTGCCTTATACCATTTTGCCGCATCAGCCTCCAATTGACCGCCAATTTCACCAATCATCACTACGCACGCTGTCTCTGGGTCATTGATGAGCAATTCAACAGCTTCTTTGGAGGTAGTTCCGATGATTGGGTCACCCCCAATTCCTATTGCCGTGGTAATGCCCAAACCTTGGCGCACCACTTGGTCCGCAGCTTCGTAGGTCAAAGTACCTGATTTTGATACGATACCGACGTTTCCTTTCTTAAATACAAAACCGGGCATAATGCCAACTTTGGCCTCATCGGGTGTAATCACTCCCGGACAATTGGGACCTACCAACGTACAGTCCAAATCCTTTATGTAATCGTTCGCCTTGACCATATCTGCAACGGGTATTCCCTCGGTAATGGTTATGATCACCTTAATTCCCGCACTGGCAGCTTCCATAATGCCATCAGCCGCAAATGCCGGAGGGACACAGATAATTGAAGTGTCCTCGCCTACTTCCTCAACCGCTTGGGCCACGGTGTTAAAAACAGGTTTTCCCAAATGCTCTTGGCCTCCTTTTCCCGGAGTAACGCCCCCTACTAAATTGGTACCATAAGCAATCATTTGTTCGGCATGGAAAGTTCCTTCACTCCCTGTAAAACCCTGGACTATAATTTTTGAATCTTTGTTTACTAAGACGCTCATATTTTTAACTTAAATGGGTTACAAAAATATAGGTTGGTAACGATTTGAACTACCATTTCATGAATTCTTTTTTAACTTTTCCAAAAGACGGGGCAGTTGTTTGATAAATGCCATTTGTTTTAGTTTTTCCCGGGCTTCTTCGGCAGGACTTCCAAAATATGTCCCCCCCGGCTTCAAGGATTTTGAGATTCCGCTTTGCGCAAGTACTACCGCTTTTTTACCTATGGTTATTCCACTGGTAACTCCAACTTGTCCCCAAAGCGTCACTTCATCTTCAATAACTACGCAACCAGCAATTCCAGTTTGGGAAGCAATCAAACATTTTTTACCGATGACCGTGTCATGGCCAATCTGAATTTGATTATCCAGTTTGGAGCCTTTCCCTATCGTGGTATCGCCCGTAACTCCACTATCGATGGTACAGGATGCGCCAATCTCAACATTATCTTCAACGATCACCCTTCCGCCAGAGACCAATTTATCAAAGCCATCCGGTCTATTTTTATAATAAAATGCATCTGCTCCCAGAACGGTTCCCGAATGAATGGTAACATGGTCTCCCACGATACAATCATTTGAAATGATAACGTTGGCGTGAATCACACAGTTCTTGCCGACTTTTACATTGTTACCAAGAAAAACGTTGGGCTGAATTATGGTGCCTTCGCCTATCGTAGCACTTTCGGAAATTGAAGAGGTTGCGGGAACAAAAGGTTTGAAGTGATGGGTGAGCTTGTTGAAATCCCTGAACGGGTCCTCCGATATCAAAAGGGCTTTACCCTCAGGACACACTACTTCTTTATTGATAAGTATTATGGTAGCCTTCGATTGTAAGGCCTTATCGTAATATTTAGGATGGTCCACGAAAACAATATCACCTTCTTCCACCACATGGATTTCGTTCATGCCCAATATGGGGAAATCTGGATTTCCAATAAATGGAATCCTTAAAAAATGAGCTATTTCTTGCAGGGTCTGTGCTTCTGGAAATTTCATGCTTATTACTCCTTGGCACGCTCCATGTATGCTCCCTTCTCCGTATCTATCTTTATTTTGTCCCCTTCGTTGATGAAAAGTGGGACATTAATTCGTGCTCCAGTTTCTACGGTAGCTGGCTTGGTAGCATTTGTAGCGGTATTTCCCTTGACACCAGGTTCTGTATGGGTCACCGCCAAAACAACGCTCGCTGGCATTTCAACGGATAGGGGCATACTGTCCTCCGTATTGAAAAGAATCGTCACTATTTCTCCTTCCTTGAGTAAATCTGGGGAATCCAATGAGCTTTTCTGGAGTGAAATCTGATTGTAATCGTCCGTGTTCATAAAATGAAAGGTATCACCCTCAGCGTATAAATATTGATACGAGCGGGTTTCCACGCGGACGTCTTCTATCTTATGTCCAGCGGAAAAGGTATTATCGATTACCTTTCCAGAAGTGACGCTCTTGAGCTTTGTTCGTACAAATGCTGGTCCCTTTCCAGGTTTTACATGGAGAAACTCAACGATTTTATAGATATCGTGGTTGTATTTTATGCACAACCCTTTTCGAATATCTGATGTATTGGCCATAGTTTTTAATTTGAACTAAAATATCCTTTCATTATTCCGCGTTGGGAATCTCGTATAAATTGTAGAATTTCGTCCCGTTCTGGTGTTGCTTCCATCTCGGCTTCTATTATGGATGCGGCTTGGGTATTGTTGTATTGTTTTTGATACAATATTCGATAAATGTTCTGGACCTCCCTGATTTTTTCCGAAGCAAAACCTCTTCGCCGTAAACCAACGGAGTTGATTCCCACGTAGGAAAGCGGTTCCCGCGCTGCTTTCACATAGGGAGGAACATCTTTTCTTACCAAAGAACCTCCGGTTATAAAGGCGTGATTTCCAACTGACACGAACTGATGCACGGCCACCATTCCCGCCAAGACCACATTATTGCCTATGGTAACGTGGCCTGCCAGGGTCGAGTTATTACTGAATATACTGTTATCCCCAACAATGCAATCATGCGCAATATGACAGTACGCCATTATCAAACAATTGCTTCCGATAATGGTTTTCATTCGGTCCGCAGTGCCCTTATTGATGGTAGCACATTCCCGTATCGTGGTGTTATCCCCAATATGAACTGTAGTTTCCTCTCCTTGGTACTTTAAATCTTGGGGCATGGCAGAAATCACGGCACCCGGAAAAATGTTACAGTTCTTTCCAATACGCGCTCCTTCCATTATCGTCACGTTGGAGCCTATCCATGTGCCTTCACCAATGGTAACATTATTATGTATGGTGGTAAAAGGTTCTATCACCACATTTTTCGCAATCTTGGCTCCAGGGTGAACGTATGCAAGAGGTTGATTCATTTAGTTTCCTTTTACTTTGGTAATTTGTGCCATAATCTCGGCCTCCGAAACCAACCTTCCGTTGGCATACGCCCTTGCCTGCATTTGACAGATTCCGCGGCGTATCGGTGACAGCAGGTCCAGTTTGAATATCAAGGTCTCCCCGGGGACTACTTGATGCTTATAGCGAACATTGTCAATTTTTAATAAATAGGTGAGATAATTTTCCGGGTCGGGGACTGTGCTCAAAACCAGTATTCCCCCGGTTTGGGCCATGGCTTCAATTTGAAGCACTCCCGGCATCACTGGGGCCCCAGGGAAGTGACCTACGAAAAAGGGTTCGTTCATGGTCACATTCTTTACCCCAATAACGTGTTCCTCGGACAGCTCCATGATTTTATCCACCAATAAAAATGGAGGTCTGTGCGGGAGCATCTCCATAATTGCATTCACATCTTTCAAAGGTGTGGCATGTAGGTCCACATCTGGTACGGAATTACGTCTTTCTTGTTTAATTATTTTTTGAAGTTTCTTGGCAAATTGAGTGTTGACATAATGCCCAGGTTTATTTGCGATAACCTTCCCTTGAATTCTTGTCCCGGCCAGAGCTAAATCACCAATTACGTCCAAAAGTTTATGTCTAGCCGCCTCATTTGGGTAATGTAGGGTAAGATTGTCCAAAATACCATTGGGCTTTACCGAAAGCTTCTTCTTGTTAAATGCCTTTGCCAGTTTCTGCATGGTGGTTTCGGAGATCTCTTTATCCACGTAGACTATTGCATTGTTAAGGTCTCCTCCTTTGATAAGTCCATGTTCCAAAAGCATTTCCAGTTCATGTAGAAAGCTGAAGGTGCGGGCATCGGCAATTTCCGTTTTAAAATTTGAGATTTGTTCAAGGGTCGCATTTTGCGTTCCCAAAACCTTTGTTCCGAAATCGACCATAGTGGTCACCTGATATTCCTCGGACGGTATGATGGTAATCTCACTTCCTGTAGCCTCATCCTTGTACGAAATGACATCTTTTACCACATATTCAAGCCTATCCTGTTCTTGTTCAACAATTCCCGCCTCTTCGAGAGATTTTACGAAGAATTTAGATGAGCCATCCATAATGGGTGGTTCGGGTGAATCGAGCTCTATCAAAACATTATCGATCTCCAAACCAACCAGTGCGGCCAAAACATGTTCAGAGGTTTGAATTTTAACCCCATTTTTCTCCAAATTGGTACCACGCTGGGTATTGACCACATAGTTGGCATCTGCCTCAATGATGGGTTCGCCTTCTAGATCAATACGCTTAAATGCAAATCCATGGTTTTCCTTAGCGGGAACGAAAGACATGGTCACGGTTTCGCCAGTATGCAGACCAACACCTTCCAAGGTTACCTTTTTTTCAATGGTACGTTGTTTTCTGTTAGCCATTTTTACCTTCAAGGTTTTTTTCAATTTCGTTGAGCTTATTCACTAGTTTGGGCAAGTTTTTAAAATGGACATAGGATTTGTTGTAATCCCCGTAATTGAGTGCTGGTGAACCTTGAAGCACTTCATCATCTTTCACATTTCTACCAATCCCGGATTGCGCTTGTATTCTGACCCTATCCCCAATGGTAATGTGTCCCACGATCCCCACTTGACCACCTATCAAACAATATTTACCTATTTTGGTAGAGCCTGCAATACCGGTCTGGGCCGCTATCGCAGTGTGTTCGCCAATTTCAACGTTGTGGGCAATCTGTATTTGATTGTCCAGTTTTACTCCTTTTCTCAATATGGTTGATCCCAAAGTGGCCCTATCAATAGTTGTCCCTGCACCAACATCAACATTGTCCTCCAATACTACATTCCCCGTTTGAGGGACCTTGCTGTATTCCCCATTTTCATTTGGTGTGAATCCGAAGCCATCGGCACCGATAATAACGCCACTGTGAATCACACAATTATCCCCGATAATGGATTCAGAATAAATCTTAGCGCCTGCAAAAACTACCACGTTGTCCCCAATGGTCACGTTTTCTCCAATATAAACGTTGGGGTAGACCTTTACATTCGTACCAATTCGTACGTTGTCGCTCAGATAAGAAAAAGCACCCAGATAAAACCCTGTACCGTACTTGGCGGTCTCAGATACAAATGAAGGCTGCTCAACCCCCACTTTATTACTTTTTACCTGATTGTAATATTCCAAAAGATTGGAGAAGGATTTGTACGCATCCTCTACATTTATCAGTGTGGTCGTCAATTCCTGCTCAGGTGTAAAATCCCTGTTTACTATGGTAATAGAGGCTTTAGTCGAGTAAATATATGAGGTGTATTTTGGATTGGCCAAAAAGGTAAGGGATCCTGTTTCCCCCTCTTCAATTTTTGATAATTTATGTACTGCAATATGAGGATTTCCCTCAACCTCTCCCTCTAAAATTCCTGCAATTTGGGTGGCCGTAAATTTCATTGGTGCAAAAGTAACAAAATTTGATAAACGGTTATTTGGGGTAGCAGATGTAGTATTTGTCCACTGTTTTGGAAAGTGCTTTGAGGCTAAGTTGGTCAGATTCCTTGAGTAAATGGGTCACCTTCCCATTTTTTTTGAGTATCCGTATCACCTGATGTTGGTCATCATATGCCTTGTTGGAAACAACGCCCTGAAAAACAAAGTTCGACGCTTCTTCTTTAGAGATTCCATAGTGTTGCATCGTTATCTGTAGCTTATCCTCTACTTTGGAAAGTGGAATTGGATTATTCTTCATTTTAATATGCAGGAGCTTTCTGTCCAAAAGCATTTGGCACATTTTAGACAGTACTACATCCGGGTGGGATTGCCAGGTCTTTAAGGCCGCCATAATATCGATATCATCTAAGCGCGCAAAATGCTGTAGCGTTCTATCGGAAAAAAAAGTGGGACCATTTGCCGCTAAGAAATATCGAAGGGTATCACTACAAATCAAGTCCAGTTTGCGTGCTGATAATTCGCGAGCCCTTTTCATTATGCGAACCAAAAGTTGCTCTGCCACCAAACTGGTCTTGTGAAGGTAAACTTGCCAATACATAAAACGCCGTGCCATCAAAAACTTTTCCACGGCGTAGATTCCTTTTTCTTCAAGTACGAATTGTCCGTCAACAACATTCAGCATGGAAATCAACCTTTCAGAATTGATGTTTCCTTCGGTCACCCCGGAATAAAAACTGTCCCGTTTCAAGTAATCCAATCGGTCCATGTCCAGCTGACTGGAAACTGCTTGGTTCATAAATGGTTTATGATAGCTACCCTTGAATATCTGAATGGCGATATCCAACACTCCGTCAAATTCTGCATTCAAAGACTCCATAAACTTCAAGGAAATGTCTTCGTGATTTAGGTCTTCCACTACAAATCCTTCCAAAGCATGCGAAAACGGGCCATGTCCAATATCGTGTAGTAAAATGGCGCAGAGCAGCCCGGTTTCCTCATCATCTGTAATTTCAATGCCCTTCATCCGTAAAACTTGGATGGTTTTGGTCATAAGATGCATACATCCCAGGGCGTGATGAAAACGGGTATGGTGTGCACCGGGATATACCAGATAGGACATGCCCATCTGGGATATACGTCTTAAACGCTGAAAATAGGGGTGCGCGATCAGCTCAAAAATAAGTTCGTTGGGAGTTCCAATAAAACCGTAAATTGGGTCGTTAAAGACTTTAAGCATGCCGTTCGGGACCAGGGTGGACTGAATTTAGGCTGTAAAGATAAACACTATATGAAGAAGATAACCATTCTATGGGTAGATGATGAAGTAGACCTACTTAAACCCCATATCCTTTTTCTGGAGAGCAAAAACTACAAGGTAATCACCAGCCAGAGTGGTCAAGATGCATTAGAGGAAATTAAAAACACTTTTTTTGATATCGTATTCCTTGATGAGAACATGCCGGGGATTTCCGGTTTGGAAACCTTGCATGAGATTAAAAAATATGATGATTCCATTCCCGTGGTCATGATCACCAAAAGCGAAGAGGAGTTCATAATGGATGAGGCCATTGGTTCAAAAATAGCAGATTACCTTATCAAGCCGGTCAATCCAAACCAGATATTGCTTTCTTTAAAAAAGAGTTTGGACAATTCGCGATTGGTCTCTGAGAAAACAACTGCCAATTATCAACAGGAATTTCGAAAAATTGCCATGGACCTCGCCATGGTGGACAGTCACGAAGAATGGGCGGAACTTTACAAAAAACTGATTTATTGGGAGCTTCAATTGGAACAAATTGAAGATTTTGGAATGTTCGAAATTCTCGAATCCCAAAAAGTGGAGGCCAACTCACAGTTCAGCAAGTTTGTCGACAAAAACTACAAGGATTGGTTCACCGCAGAAGATGGCCCTATCATGTCACATACCCTGTTCCGAAACAGGATAGCGCCCGAATTGGAATCTGAAAAAACGTTGCTCGTGGTCATTGATAATTTAAGGTATGATCAATGGTTGGCCTTTGAAAAAGTACTGGGCGTACATTACAAGAAGAAGAAAGAATGCTCCTATTATAGCATTCTGCCCACGGCCACACAATATGCGCGTAATGCTATTTTCTCCGGACTGATGCCGCTGGACATGGAAAAAAAATATCCTGAATGGTGGAAAAATGATACGGACGAAGGGGGGAAAAATTTGTACGAAGCCGACTTTCTAGGAGCGCAACTCGAACGTTTGGGACTAGACCTTAAATGGGAATATCATAAAATAAGTACGTTAAAGCAAGGTAAGCAATTGGCCCAGAACTTTCGGTCCCAAAAAAACAATGACCTTACCGTATTGGTCTATAACTTTGTGGATATGCTTTCCCATGCAAAAACTGAGATGGAAGTAATCAAAGAATTGGCCTCAAATGATAAAGCCTACCGTTCTTTAACTTTGAGTTGGTTCAAAAACTCCCCACTTCTAGAAATAATTCAACAGGCCCAGAGCCTAGGAATGAAACTTATTTTAACCACCGATCACGGCACTATCAATGTTAAACAAGCTTCCAAAGTGATTGGAGATAGGGAGACCAGTCTCAACCTTCGTTATAAAACAGGAAGGAGTCTAACTTATGAAGACAAAGATGTACTCGCATCCAAAAAACCACAGGATATTCACTTGCCAAATATAAGTTTGAGCAGTTGTTTTATTTTCGCCAAGAACGACCTCTTTTTTGCTTACCCAAACAATTACAACCACTATGTGGGCTACTATAGAAATACCTACCAGCACGGAGGAGTTTCTTTAGAAGAAATGATTGTGCCGTTCGTGGTATTGGAAGCAAAATAAGCCAAAGTGAAAAAAGAGTTTCAGTTACAGGAGATAAACCAGATAGCGCAAGAAGTATTACGATTGGTATCCGGGAAAACGCTGTGTTTTTACGGCGAAATGGGTGTGGGAAAGACCACTTTGATAAAGCATTTGGTAAGCGAATTGGGAGGAATCGATGCGGCCAATAGTCCAACTTTTGGATTAGTCAACGAATACCACTCGAAAAAGAAGGGACTTTTGGGATATCATTTTGACTTTTATCGTATTCAAAGTGAAGATGAAGTTTACGATTTGGGTTTTGAGGACTATTTGGCCTCAACCGCATGGATTTTTATCGAATGGCCGGAAAAAGTAGATTCCATTTTACCGGAAAAAAGAGAAGTGGTGCGTTTGCGCTTTGTCGATGAAAAGACACGTTCAATCGAGTTAAATCCTTAATACAAAACAATCCGAGTATCTTGTAGTAAATCACTTATGAGGTTGGTGAATATCGATTAAAGGCTATTTTTATCGGACAAAATGCAAATTTTATCGATAAAATGTATACTAGGTTGAAATATTTTCCTACTTTCGTATAGTGAATGAATTCATTTATTAACCAAAAACTCTTTTACGATGAACACTAAAAAAGTTTTTTTTGG
>NZ_CAKZYF010000047.1 GCF_937884665.1 uncultured Allomuricauda sp.
TGGAACCACATCCAGAACCCAGCAGAAGAAAAACCAACGCGTATATGGGGAGCTTGTTCATAGCAACTGATTAAACCGACGAATCCCAACGAATTATCATTGGGATTCGGGCGGTTACTCCTTATATCTACAAAAGTATTGATTTTCTAGGCCAACACAAAGAATGGCGTCAACGAAGATTAATACCTAGTATATTGGCGGAAACACTGATTTCATTACCTAATTCCTGCAAGGCCGCGACACTTTGCATGATTGGCCCAAAATGGGTGTCCGAAGAGGTTTCTTGGGTAATCAGATAATCGAAGGGTTGTTCATGGTCCGCTATTACTGTGACGCTGGTCATGGCCTTATCAGCTGCCTGTTTTAAAAGATTGGCTTGTTTTTTATCGACTTCCAGGACCAAATCATAAAAAGACGGACCAGATATGGTGTCATAGGTACCAAAAATCACATTGTTTATGCCCACCATATTCACGTAGATGTCTCGGTGTGTATTGTCTGCGAAACACGAATGTTCGTCCTCTTGGCCGGAACCATCGACACCATCGGTAGAATCAACAGGGGCTATCATACGCTCTGAACTCAATTCGTCCCCAGCAAGGAAGAAGGCTCCATTTACCAACTGTGTCAGCGCCGTTTCTGTATCCAAGTTCTCAAATATTGTACGATATGCACCGCCGACGGCCCAAGTGTCCACCAGTTTCTTTAAATCAGCTATCAAAAGCGCCGTAACCACTTCCAAATACTGTCCGCGTCTTTCAGCTTTGGGCGCGGTTGTGTAGTCAGAAAACTGGCGCATTCCTGGCATGTTTTCCTCAGGGAGTGTATTGTCCTGTCCCCAGAGTAGAAATTCAATGGCGTGCCAGCCTGTGCTTATGGATTTATCGGTATCCTTTTCATTGAGGTCTACAAGTAATTCTGGCGTGATGTGTACGGTGGTATCCCCAATTACACTGGTGTAGAATCCAGCATATGCTTCGGTACCTTCTGCTGCATAATCAATATAGCTTTCGTCTATGGGCCAGGCGTTCATTTGCCCCTCATTTGCAATGCCCCAAGGATTAGTCTCACTGTATTCTACATCCACGGGACTATTGGTTTCGCGATATACCTCGGTTTTTCCATAGATATCCCTAGCTTCAAGCCAAGAGGATTTGGCCATTTTTAACCCTTCCTCTGTTGGATTTTCCAAAAACTGACCAATTGTTTTTTGCATTGCTAATGCATTTTGGTAGCTATCCGAGTAGGATTGATGGACCATATTGGCATAATTGGAAATGACTTCTTCCCTGTTTGTTCCTGGTACTGTGAAGGAGAGAAGCGCAAAAATTAGTATGAAAATATTAGGGAAATAAATGCGTGTCCTCATCATACTATCCAGATTTATTCTAAATAGTAAAAATAACCATTCTGTTTATTTCTTCAAAAACCTATATGCATTTTGTCATCAGTTTCTTGACGCCCCGAGATTGTTGGAGGGAAACCCTTGAACTTTGCATGGCAAAACCGGAAATTAGAAGGTATACCCTACCCTAAGGTCAAAGAAATCCGCTACGTGCCGATGGGCTTTTACATTGACCCCGGCAAAGATTTTTTTGCTAAAACTATAGGTAAGTCCATAACGTTGGTACAAATCATCGGTAATGCGATATTGGTTAAAATAGTAGATTCCGAGCTGTTGGCTAAAGGTGATTTTTCCAAGCCAGAATTCATGACCCACCAGGAACCCACCTTGGGCAAAGGCATCATCCCGTTCCTCCAACTGGATGAGTTCTCGTCGGGAAAAATCGAAAATCCATTCAGTACCTACACTCAAGGCACTTCGTCTGCCGATCAATCGGCTATATATCGCAGAAAGACAGGAAACATAAAATTTATCTTTGTCGCCGACATTGGCATTGCTCCATCCTGAAAAATGAACAAGGGAAAGTCGACTCTTATCTTCAGGAGGCTTTCGGCGGGTAACCTTGGTCAGGTTAGGATAATTGACCGGTTCCAGACTTGTGCTCATCCCTAGGTTTATTGATGGATAATTGAGCCCTTTGTTGGGTGTGCTTATACCTCCATTGGAAATATGGCTGTACTTGGCCGCTAACCTAAGATTTACCTTATCCGTGAGCCGATAATTAAGACCAGCTCCAAATACCAACGAAAAGGCAAGGTCGGTACTATATGACTGATTTTGAGGATTCTCCACCTCGTCAAAGGGATTCGTTAAATACGCTCCACCTAAACCCATCCTAACAAAAAAATTAGTGCGTTTATGGGTGTAGAAGTAGGGTTCAAGGTAGCCAAGAGCCACTACACCTGCACCTAAGACTTCGGAATTGTCCCAATTCCAATAGGCCAAACTAATACCTACTTTGGGAAAGCAATTGCAGAATTCCCAAGCTTTTTTAGTGAGTAGTTGTCTGCTTGCATCCAGGCGAATCGCGAATGGGAAAGAATCATCGATTTGACGGAGAGATTCTGAATGTTTTAACAAGTAGCCGTAGTCGAAGCCGACACCAATAAACAGGGGTCTGCTTTCCACAAAATCAGAAGTTTCCTGGGCGTTCACCAGCATAGTAAAAATTGAGGTTCCAAGTAGAAATGGGCGTAGGTATTTCATTGCCTTTAAAGTACGTCTTTATCCTTGAATTTTGGACCAATCTCCTATATTTCAATCTGATTTTCGTGTTAAAATTTTCTATGGATTTTAAGCAAAAAAAAGATGGAGCCCGTATTATTCCCCCTGTTAGTTTGTGAAGTATTTACGGTTTCTGCAAACTCTAATTCTGTTCGTAAAAAGAGTGGAATAGACTTTTAACTTTTTTGTGCGTTGGAAGAATAATATACTACTTACTGCCTATTTGCAATATAAAACGAAGCTATATCCCAAACTTTCCTTAGTCAATGAAAATAAGGGCTTTAAATAAAAATATTTATACAAATCTAATTCTTGAATCTGAGTTCAGTCTCACACCAACAACGAGATTTGTTTCTAATATTACGACGTTTTCTGCCTTTATAGGCTAC
>NZ_CAKZYF010000048.1 GCF_937884665.1 uncultured Allomuricauda sp.
ATCGCTGACCTCTACTTTTTACGCGTTTAGCTTATCCAAAAATTCTTGTTCCGAAATGATGGGAATACCCAGATTTTCCGCTTTGGTCTTTTTGCTGGGCCCCATATTGGCGCCGGCCACCAAAAAACTGGTCTTGGAGGATATGGAAGAGGCCACTTTGCCCCCGTTGTCTTCAATCTTCTTTTTCAGGTCGTTTCTGCTGATGGCCTCGAACACCCCGGACACCACAAAAGTCTGGCCCTTGAGCTTTTCGGTCTGCCCTTCCATCTGGGCCTCCGAAAGGGAAAACTGAAGGCCATAGGTTTTTAAGCGTTCTATGATTTCCCTATTTTCAGGTACCGCAAAAAACTGTACCACACTTTCTGCGATGCGTCCCCCAATCTCGTCCACCGCCACCAACTCTTCTTCCGTAGCGAGGCGGAGCGCATCGATATTTTTATAGGCCTTGGCCAATTTTTTGGCCACGGTCTCCCCCACATAACGGATGCCCAGTGCGAACAGGACCCGCTCAAAGGGAATGGCCTTGGAGGCGGCCACACCATTGACCAGATTTTCCGCGGATTTCTCTGCCATACGCTCCAAAGGCATCACTGCCTCTTTGGTCAAGGTATAGAGATCGGCATAGTTCTGAACCAGGCCTTCTTTGAAGAGCAGTTCCACCGTTTCACTCCCCATGCCCTCGATATCCATGGCCTTACGGGAGATAAAATGCTGGATACGTCCTGTAATCTGTGTAGGGCAGCCCACATCATTGGGGCAAAAGTGTTGGGCCTCACCCAAGTTACGGATCAACGGGCTGCGACATTCCGGACATTGCGCCGCGTAGACGGTCCTTTTGGAATCTGAAGGACGTTTTGTAAAATCCACGGCAATGATCTTGGGAATGATTTCCCCGCCTTTTTCCACAAAAACGGTGTCCCTTTCCCGAATGTCCAGTTTTTCGATTTGGTCGGCGTTGTGCAAGGAAGCCCTTTTCACCGTGGTCCCCGCCAACAAAACAGGCTCTAGATTGGCCACGGGCGTAAAGGCCCCGGTACGCCCCACTTGGTACGTTATTTTGTTCAATACCGAGGAAACTTGTTCCGCCTTAAATTTATACGCCATGGCCCAACGCGGCGCTTTGGCCGTGTAGCCCAGTTCCTCCTGGTACCGTAAGGTGTTCACTTTGACGACCACGCCATCCGTTTCATAGGGAAGGTCGTGGCGATGCCCATCCCAATGTTCCACAAACTGGAGCACGTCGTCCGTGGATTTGCACAATTGGGCCACGGTGGGCACTTTAAATCCCCAGGACCTGGCTTTTTCCAATACTTCGAATTGTGTGGTAAGGTTCAGGTTTTCCCCAACGATGCTGTACAACAAACATTCTAGGGGGCGTTGTGCTACCAAGGCACTATCCTGTAATTTTAAGCTACCTGACGCGGTATTTCTGGGATTCATATACGGTTCTTCGCCCTTGGCGATACGTTCACGATTCATTTGGGCAAAGCCTTCCAGGGTCAGGATTATCTCGCCACGGATATCAAATTTCTTCGGATAGTCCCCCTTTAGCTTTAAGGGAACCGATGGTATGGTCTTGATATTGGTGGTGACGTCATCCCCTTGAAATCCATCACCACGGGTCACCGCCCGTATTAGTTTTCCGTCCTCATAGGTCAGACTGATGGACGCCCCATCGTATTTCAATTCACAGGTATACTCCACGGCAACATTGCCCAGAATTCGCTGTATGCGCTTTTCCCAGTCCTCCAAGTCTTCTTTCGAGTACGAATTGTCCAGCGAATACATCCGGTGCTCATGGACCACGGTCTCAAAATTTTTGGTCACCGCCCCGCCAACCCGCAACGTGGGCGATGTGGCATCATAGAACTCCGGATGGGCGGACTCGAGCGCTTGCAGGTTTTTGAGCTTCATATCAAATTCATAGTCCGAAATAGTGGGTCGGTCCAGGACATAATAGCTATAATTATGCTCCCGAAGTTCTTCGCGAAGGGCATTTATCTGTTGTTCGGCTTCCATTGCTTTATTTTCAAATCGTGGCTAACGGGACACCCGGCCTTTTAACATTCGGAAATTACCAAAAATATCCTTCCGCAATTCGATTTCGTCAAAATTAAGGTCTTCCAAAACCTCTTGGGTCTGTGACGCTAAGTATTGATTGATTTCTAAGTAGAGGTACCCGTTTTGGTTTAAGTGTTTTTTCGCGAAAGCCGCTATGGCCTCGTAAAAAACAAGTGGTCTGTCGTCGGGGACGAACAGGGCCTTTTCTGGTTCGTACTGCTTGACGTTATTTTGAATTTCTTTTTTTTCCGATTCCCGGACGTACGGGGGATTGGCGATGATGATGTCGAATTTAAGTTTGGAGCTAAGGGCAGGTTCAAGTTCAAGTTCA
Source organism: uncultured Allomuricauda sp. (assembly GCF_937884665.1). GTDB lineage: Bacteria > Bacteroidota > Bacteroidia > Flavobacteriales > Flavobacteriaceae > Flagellimonas. The sequence continues at coordinate 2,393 of NZ_CAKZYF010000048.1, forward strand.
GGTTCCAGTTCAGAGTTAAGTGCAAGGTCAAGTTCGGGGGAGGGATCATGTTGAAGTATGTCCCGCTCATAAAAAGTAACATTGACCTGATGGGCAAGAGCATTTTCACGGGCCACTTCCAAAGCCTTTTTTGAACTATCGAGCGCGTATACCTTGACGTTTGGAAATTTCCTGGCCAGCGCTATGGCGATACAACCACTTCCGGTCCCTATATCGAGTAGGGCACCTTTCTTTTCTTTCGAAGTGTTGTTGAATAAGAAGTGCGGCGTATCCACTGCCCATCGGACCAGTTCCTCAGTTTCCGGTCTTGGAATAAGTACATTCGGATTTACCCTAAATTCCAAATCCATGAAATAGGCGACACCCGTGATATATTGCAAGGGTTTTTCCAATTTCAACTGGGCCAGCGCTTCAAATAGGGGTTGGGTTTCATCCTTGGTCAAGGTAAGTTGGGGCTGTAATACAAAAACAAAACGCTCCAAATTCAGGTAATGTTCCAACAGCCGATTAAAGAATGTATCTATCTCTTCCTTCGGATAAAGATTGCACAGTTCTTTATGAAAAATAGCTTTTAGGTCCGTTAACTGCATTACAGCTTTTTTATCATGAAGACGGTACAGGAATAGTGTCCTGTATCCCCCAAACGTTCTTCTATAAAGTGAAACCCACTTTTTTGGTACAGTCCCTGGGCGGCTTTCATAAAGGGCAAGGTCTCCAAATAACAGGTATCAAAGCCATTTGCTTTGGCTTTTGACAAGCAGGTCTCCATCAATTTTTGGGCGATGCCCTGTCCACGGCCTTCTTCTGCAACATACATTTTTTGAAGTTCGCAGGTATTGTCCTTATAATTTGGTAATGGGGCAATGCCCACACAACCCAGAATGCGTCCATTTTTCTCGGCAATAAAGTAGCTGGACCTTGGTTCTTTGTACGTGGAATACATATCGTCCAAGGCAGAATCTTCATAGGCCGTTCCTGTTTTGGGCACCCCCATCCCTTCTAAAATGTTCCGAATGAGCCCTGCAATTTTGGGGTTGTCCCCTGGCTGAATTTCACGAACTACAAGTGCATCCATCTTGCGTTTTATTATCCTATTTTTGCGGGGTGAAGATACATGAAAAATACATCCTCAGATGTATCCAGATAGGAGAAAACGGAATGGGCACGACAGCTCCAAACCCTATGGTTGGCTGCGTTGTTGTGCACAACGAAGAAATTATCGGTGAAGGCTTCACCAGTCCGTACGGGGGACCGCATGCGGAGGTCAACGCCATTGCATCCGTAAAAGACAAATCAATGTTGCGAAAAGCCACGTTGTATGTCACTTTGGAACCTTGTTCCCATTTCGGCAAAACACCGCCTTGCGTGGATTTGATCCTTGCCCACGACATTCCCGAGGTAGTCATTGGGATCCAGGACCCCCATGATAAAGTGGCCGGGAAAGGTATCCAAAAGTTAAAGGCCCACGGTCGTCGGGTTACTGTCGGGGTTTTGGAAGCTGTATGCCGGGAGCACCACAGACGTTTTTTAAGTTTTCAAGAAAAGAAACGGCCGTATATCATTTTGAAATGGGCTGAAACTCAGGATGGATTCATTGCACCTTTGGATACCCAACGAAATGAGAAGCCCCAACCCTTTTGGATAACCAATACGAAGTCACGGCAACTGGTGCATCAATGGCGTAGTGAGGAACAGGCCGTTCTTGTGGGCACCCGAACGGTCCTGAAGGACAATCCCAAGCTAAATGTGCGCAATTGGACGGGAACAGACCCCCTTCGGATTGTTTTGGACAGAAATCTGAGGATTCCGCATCATTTTCATGTTTTTGACCAGAGCGTGAAGACCATAATCCTTACCGAAATCTCTGATACCCATTGCTATTTGGAAGGAGTGCATTATGAAACTCTAGATTTCTCAGAGACGCTCGTTCCCCAAATTTGCGATGCTTTGTATCGGAATTCCATTAGCAGCGTGCTCATCGAAGGGGGTACTAAAACCTTACAATCCTTTATTGATTCCGGTGTATGGGATGAAGCGCGCATTTTTACGGGAAGCTCAAGTTTTGGCGCTGGACTGGCTGCGCCGAAAATACAGGGGACGCCCACCGTGAAAAAGCGCCTGCTTTTGGACAGTATACCCGTTCTAAAGCCATGAAAAAGAACATTGTATTGGATTTTGGGGATATTTTTTTCGATTTGGACAAAACCGCCACGGCCCGTGCCATGCAGTCTTTTGGTCTTACCCAGCTCACCCCGGAACTGGACCTGCTTTTTAAGACTTATGAAAAAGGCCAAGTCGCTACTACAACATTCTTGGCCGAGGTTTCCACCTATTTTCCCAAGGCTACCCACCCCGACCTGATTCACGCCTGGAACTCAATTTTATTGGATTTTCCTTTATATCGCCTCGAGTTTATCGAAGCCCTGGCGCAGGAAAAGACCCATCGCTTGTTTATGTTGAGCAATACCAATGCTTTGCACATCAACGAGGTACGAAAAAAAATGGGTACCAAAAACTACCTTCGGTTTAAAAGGGTCTTTGAGGCGTTTTATTTATCCCATGAAATAGGAATGCGGAAACCAGATAGGGCCATTTTTGAATTTGTCCTGCAGCAAAACGATCTCGTTGCCACAGAGACCCTTTTTGTAGACGATACCTCGGAGAATACGCATGCTGCCGCTAAGTTGGGGATTAAAACGTGGAACTTAGCGGTAGGACAAGAGGATATTATCCAACTTAAATCCCATCTGTAAATGCTGGACCTTATTTTAAGTGTACTCTGTTCTACGCTTATCCTGGTAATTTTTAAACTGTACGATACCTATGGTATTCAAACACTGTACGCCATCATAGTGAACTATTTGGTGGCCTGTTGTACCGGTCTGTTCTTTTACAAAGGGCCTACCGCTTTAAGTGCCCTTTTCGGAAAAGATTGGATATGGGGGACTCTGGCACTGGGTGTCCTTTTTATCTCCATATTTAACGTGATTGCCATAACATCCCAAATCGCTGGGGTTTCCGTCGCCTCTGTTGCGACGAAAATGTCCTTGGTGATTCCAGTAATTTTTGGCGTTTTCCTTTACCAAGAACGATTGTCCGCGATTCAGGTACTGGGGATTTTTTTGGCACTGGGAGCGGTATATTTTACTGCAGTGAAAGCTGGACCACGTACCTTAGGTTGGAGAACCCTGTTGCTCCCGCTTTTGGCATTCTTGGGTTCTGGATTGATCGATGCATTCATCAAGTATTTTGAGGAAGTACATCTGACGGATGATGAACTGCCCTTATTTTCCGCAATTGTATTTGCAGCGGCAGCGGCGACGGGTCTGTTTTTTATTTTGGGCAATAGCCTAAAAAAACCGCTAAAACTCAACTTAAGAAATGTGTTGGGCGGCATTGCCCTGGGCGTTCCCAATTACTTTTCCATCTTTTTTCTATTGCGTGCCCTCCAAAATGAACGTTGGGCCAGCGCTTCTATTTTTACCCTTAACAATGTCGCCATCGTGATGTTATCCACCTTAGTGGGTGTTCTACTTTTTAGAGAACGTATGTCCGTAAAAAACTGGTTTGGCATTGGTTTGGCCGTCATCAGTATTGTTTTGGTGGCCCTTTTTTAACGTTTACCAAATTCAAAAAACAAAACTCCCAAGATAAGATGCTATCCATCCCAGGAGTTCTTTTTAAGACGTGGTTCTAGGGTTAGGTATCAATTACAATCTTCGGTATCCCCATTAATGGTCCACCCTTTTTGGGCTATCAAGACCTGATTGCGGGCCGCTTTGGCGGCATCGCTGCAATAGGTAAGGCCAACGGCACCCAATGTGACATTATCCGGCGTGGTATCCGCCTCCGCCCATCCTATTAGGGTCGCTTCATAGTTTTCTTGGGAAAGACCGGAGTTGTTCAGCATACTTCCCGCATTGGTAAGACTTGCAAGGTTCCAATTCGCCAGCGACTGATTGAATTTAGGTGCCAAATTGAACATAGAAGCCATGTTTTCTACTTTGCTGAAATCCCAAGCGCTTAAATCTTCATTAAAATTATCACAGAAAACGAACATGCCTGCCATCTCGGTCACCTCATCAAGTACGGGCGTATCCAAAGCATTGAACATCAAATTGTCACAGTCGATAAACATTCCATTCATAGTCTGCCACGCTATCGTTCCCCACTGCTCTACAGACTGAAGCAAAGGTATAGAACCACCAAAATTCATTCCTAAGGCCGGAAATTGCCCTTTTATGGCAACAAAATAAGTGCCCGTGACGGCGTATTCATGCCTGGGTGTTTCCCCGGAAGTAATGAACTCAATGGCCCCGTCCCCCCAATCAATAGTATAATCGTATTCAAATTCATCATTTGTTCCTATTCGTACTTCCTGTCCATCAAACTCTGTTGTCCATGTGGTTATAAAAGATGTAGGATCTTTAGCAAGTGATTGGAAAACTTTAATAGTTACCTCCACCTGGACCAAAAATTCATTGTCTTTCAAACCCACTTGAAGGATATGCTCTATATCATTCTCAAAATCTAAAACTTGCCCTTCGGCAAGACTCAATTGGCCCCCTGGTGTTATTTCAAAGAGATTATTGTCATTTTCGACAAGTGTGAAGCTCAACTCGCCCCCCTCCGGATCGTTTCCAGTTAAGCTAGCGATGATATAGTCCTCTGATGCGTTTTCACTAACATTGAATACCAAAACTTCCGTAGTTATGATAGGCTCCTCATTAACATCGGTAATGTTTAAAATAATGTCGGCCTCCACCGTGGTCGTTCCATCCCCTATTTCCAAGGACACGGTATAGGTATCCACAGTTTCGTGGTCCAATTCGCCGCCCGCTATCAAGCTAAGTTCTCCACTCTCGGAAAGGGCGAACAGGCCGCTCTCGTCCGCGGTCAAGCTGAAAGTAAGGGTATCTCCTTCATCCTCGTCCACAGCCTCTAAAGAGACCAGGGTAATGCCCGCCTCCACATTTTCGGGGATATCATATTCGTTGTTGGTAAGCTCTGGAGCACTGTTCGGAAGGTCACCTCCCTGCACGGCGTTCACGTTTATCGTAATGTTGGCGATATCGCTGCCCTCTTTTCCATCGCTCACCGTTACTTTTATCTGATGTTGTGTTTTGTTGCCATGGTCCAGGGTTTTGCCAGTGGCCAGACTTATTGCCCCATTGGCGTCCACTTCGAAGAGTTCAAGGTCGTTAGTGGCAATTGCATAGCTCAGCGGATCGCCATCCTCATCCTCGGCATCTACTTTTATAATCGTCTCGGTATCGGTGATGTCCTCATCTACGGAGACAATCGCGTCATTGGCAACGGGAGCGGTGTTGCTACCGGGATCATCTGTAGGGGGTAAATCGTTATCGTCGTTACCTCCGCAGGATAGCGCGAGCAGTAACATGGCCGTAACAAGTGCCCAAGGCCATAGGTATCTTTTGTTTGTCATGAAAAATTGGATTAAAATGAATCAAGTTTTAAAGAAAGGATTTGTTTCCCCTTCGTTTACAGCTCTTTTGACGGATACGGGTTTTGGTTTGACGGATGGGGGTTTTGGGTTTATGGTCCTTCGCCAAGGCTACGGACCATAAATCATAGGCCGCAGGTTATAGACCGTAAATCATAGACCATAGATCATCGACCGTAGATCATCGACCATAGATCATCGACCATAGATCATCGACCATAGATCATCGACCATAGATCATCGACCATAGATTATAGACCTTAGACTGTGGACCTTAGATTAAGGTACAAAGGGGTAAGGCCAAGAAAAAAGGGGCATTTTATTTTTGACTTAAAATTTTCAATTCCGGGATTAAGGATTTCTCAATGGTTGGTATGTGTTCCACATCTGAAATGTATGCCGTTACCCTTTTTGGACAAAGGACATATCAAGTAAAAACCCAGCAAGTTGGACTTGCCGGGAGTAGATTTAATAATAATAAAGTTGAAGATTTTAATCGTTGCAATTAATATCCCCTAGTATGGTCCAGTTATTTCCCTCCACTGCATCGGTGAGGATTTTACGGGCATTGGAGCCTTCCCCGCAGTGCTGAAGGTTCTCAGCGCCCAAAGTAAGGTTATCTGGGGTATTCGGGTTAGCGGCCCAACCTATTAAAGTGGCATTGTAATTAGTTTGTCCCATACCCGAGTCATTGAGCATGCTCTCCAAACTTTCGGGTGGAAAGTTGTTATTGTCCTGTACGGGTAGTATACTAGACAGGTCCCAATTCTCCAAACTATGGTCAAAATCAGTTGCTTGCCGAAACATTAGCCCCATATTGGTTACTTTACCTACATCCCAGTTGCTGATATCGGCATTAAACACATCCGCTGATTGAAACATCCAACTCATGTCGATTACATTTTTGGTGACCCAACCGCTCAATCCAGTACCTTCAAATTCATCCACATCAGCAAACATCTCTGACATATTGGTCACCTGACGTACATCCCAATTGCTTAAATCTCCATTAAAAGCCGTGTTTTTGAACATTTCAGACATATCTGTTATGGTTGATACGTTCCAATTACTAAAATCTCCTTCTTCCAATACCAAACAGTTAGCAAACATTTCTGACATATCCGTGACCTGACCCAATACCGGGGCATCCGGAGCATTGCATTC
>NZ_CAKZYF010000049.1 GCF_937884665.1 uncultured Allomuricauda sp.
AATAGTGGCCTGCAAACCACTCCAGACTTTGCGAACTTATCCGCAGGGGAGTACACCATTACCATTTTTGATGGTTGGAATTGTAGCTTCACTACGGTTCCCATTACCGTTCAAGACCCTGAAATCGTGATTGCAGAACTTGTGGAGTTGCAACCTCCAGGTTGTGGGGATTTAGGCCGTATGGAGCTTAGGGTGACCAACCCTGAAGCTGGGGTAGACTACTTCTATCGTCGTTCAGGAACAGCCGACCCATTTACACCTTTTGGAGCAGGAATGACGAGCGTAGAGATTTCCGCTGATATTACCATCGACCCAGGACCTTTCCAGTACGATGTGCAAAATTCAAACGGATGTCCATTTGAGTTGTCCAATCAAATCTCATTGGACCCTGCCGCGCCTTTGGTTATCGCACTTGACTTGTCCAATGCAACCATTAACTGTGCTGGGGAAGCAACAGGTATTATTCGTTCCGAAGCCTTAGGAGGTATCGGTAGCTACGTCAATACGCTTTTGAACTCGAACACGCCACCAAGTCCAACTCCCGCAAATACCGAACGAGCAGCCCAAGGCTCTGGTATATTCAGAAACTTAGGACCAGGAACATACTACGTGTATGCCCAGAGTGGGGGATGTGAAGCGATTTCAGACCCCATAGTTATCGAGCCAAAGCCACCATTGGTATTGGAATATCTAGAGGCGGTGCCAGTAGCGTGTAATGGGGATATGAACGGACAAATCATTATTGAAGCCAGTGGAGGTACAGGTAACATCCGGTATTCCATTTCTGATACATTAAGTGAGTTCTTTGAAGGTGATGACCCTTTGAATCCAAATCGTAAAACCTTTACGGACTTGATGCCAAGAACCTACGATATCATCATTCAAGATGACCTAGGTTGTACCATCACCCGTACGGTTGAGATTACCCAACCACAAGAGTTGGTTGCAGGTATTGCCAATAGCACACCAGAAATCTGTTTGGGTGATGGTGACGGAACTCTTACGCTCTCTGTAGCCGGAGGAACTGCCCCTTATTTTACCAGTGTGAATTCTGCTGAAGATGCTGACTTCGTACAAAACGATAGTCTCTTCTTCGACGGATTGATGGGGGGTGAAACCTACGTTATCTTTGTAAGAGATGCCAATGGCTGTCAAACCAATGTAATCGCTGAGATAGGTATTGGAATCAATATTGTAGCAGAGCCCATCATCACTTATGGTTGTGACGGGATATTTCCAAACAGTACTACGACCATATCCATTGAAGATACTACTCAAATCCCTCAGCTATTGTTTGCTTTGGATGTGGATGACATTTCCATGGCCACGGAGCAAAGAATTTTTGGAGATTTAGTACCCGGAGAACATTCTGTATATATCTATCATCAAAATGGATGTGTGACCTTTACGGAATTCGAAATTGACGCGTACGACCCCTTGGTCCTAGAAGCGGCGAAAACTGGACCGAACGAAATTACTGCGACCGCGACGGGTGGTTTTGGAGGCTATGAATTCTTCTTCCAAGGCGAATCGTTTGGAGATGTAAATGTTTTCAATATCAACCAAGACGCTAATATTACCATTATGGTAATTGACCAAAATGGTTGTGTGGCAAACTTGGTAATGCCATTTGATTTTGAGGGGATGCCAGAATTCCCGCCTTTCTTTACACCAGATGGGGATAACCTTAATGATTTCTGGTACCCAGAGAATCGTGAGTTCTTCCCGAACATAGACGTGTTGATTTATGACCGTTATGGACGAGTAGTAGCAGAGCTCAATCAGGTGACCAAATGGGATGGAACCTATGAAGGCAGTCCACTACCAACGGGAGACTACTGGTATGTAGTAAATGTCAACGACAATGAAAAACAACAATACGTCGGGCATTTCACATTGTATCGCTAAAAACAAGTTTTTTATTATCTTTAAAGCAGGGTTTTTGTAAGAAATTACCCTATTTTTTTGATGCATTACCTCAATAGATCGGTATTCTTTATTGATTTTGAGTGATTTAAAACCTAGATGAAAAATAATCTTGCTGCCCCCATTCCTTCTTTTTTGAAGTAAGATGTTCCATATCTTGAGTATTCGTTGTTTAAAGTCAACCTTATTTTAAACGCATACGGCGAGAATCGAAAACCCTACAAAATTGATTATCATACCCTGATGATGAGCTATTATCTGTGGGGCGGTTCCAATTTGGAAGAGTTTTGCCATAAACAAACGCTGAGTTATTTCTTGCTGAATCCTTTGTATGATTCTGCGGAAGCAAGGGAAGCCTTCAGTTTGGAAATCCGGGAATTTCTTTCCGGTACTTAATCCCAAAATTCCATAGAATTCTTCTTAAACGAAGTGATTATAATTCACCGAAATTTATATTTTTGCAATCCATTTTCGGGATGTGGCGCAGTCTGGTAGCGTACTCGCATGGGGTGCGAGTGGTCGCTGGTTCGAATCCAGTCATCCCGACGAACCACTTTTCAGTGGGTATCAAAGCACTGTCAACTGACTGATTGACAGTGCTTTTCATTTTTATTGCATTCATCTGATATCATCTAAAATCATATAAAAGGTGTAGAGTGCGGTGAATGAATTGGTACGTTCCTTGTGCATAATTTTGATAGCATATAAGGCTATTTAGGGTCGTCTTTGCAAACAACCAATGTTTCATTTAAAAGACCTGTATCATGCGGAACAACAGTACATTAAAGGTGCTCATCTTTACCAGAGACCACACCAACAATCCAGAAAAGCTTACTATTTATTCACGGATAACCGTGGACGGAAGACGGGCAGAAATCAGTTTGAAACGCTAC
>NZ_CAKZYF010000050.1 GCF_937884665.1 uncultured Allomuricauda sp.
GGCGAGGTAGCTCAGGTGGTTAGAGCGCAGGATTCATAATCCTGAGGTCGGGAGTTCAAGTCTCCCTCTCGCTACAACAAAACACCCAAGATTATAGGTCTTGGGTTTTTTATTTGATTACAATTTGTGCAATTCCAATCAAGTAAAGAAAAATTCAAATGGATGCCTAAAAAGGAATTGGGGCCTGTTCTAAGGATAAATGTAGTACGCGTATAGATAGTGTTCTATCAGTAGTCCTATCAGATAAAAATATCATCCGAAATAAGGTCATTAAAACTGATTTGTTTCAGCAAGTTTCTTAAAAATACATCAACCTAAGCCCTTTTCTTTCGAGCTTTTAAAAACGTGAACGGAATCCTTTCTAAATGGATTAGGTACCCTCTTGGAAAAGATTCAGCTGCGGATTTTGTTTGTCAGGTTTGCCCATATGACCTGTTACGGTCCTTCCGCCGTAGCGATGCGATTCCCTGTTCTCTTTTGCTATAAGTTCATCCATATCGGGGTTCGCTTCGAAGTGCGCTTCCGCCTTTTTTGCAATTTTGGAAAGCTTTTGAATGGATCGCAATTTATCCGTATTTTGAATTTTCGCTCGCTCCACTGCTTTTGATAAAACCGAAATGGTCTCATCATATACCTTTGTGGGAACGGGAAATGGCTTACCTCCCTTTGCCCCATGCGCAAACGAGAAACGGGCAGGGTCTTTAAACCGGTTTGGGGTTCCATAGATTACTTCACTCACCAATGTTAGGGATTGTAGGGTTCTTGGACCCATACCTTTTAGTAGAAGTAATTCCTCAAAACTTTGCGTTTCCATCTCTTGGGCCAGCCATAAAACAGTTCCCAAACGTTTCAAGTCCACATCTTTTGTCTTTATCCCACAATAGGAGGGCAGGTGCATATGTGGTATTTCGCTCAATACCTTTTCAGGAGGTTCACATGCTATATCCAAAAGGGCTTTTTGTGCAGGAAGCGCTTTTTTATCCACTAAGTTTAGAATCTCACCTTGGTTGTCCCCACAGATAGCAGTATGTGGCTCTTCGATAAAACTGCGGATGTCCTGGCTATGCCAATGATAACGTCTCGCTTTTCCCGTTACTGGCTGCATACCTTGTTGTATGACCGTCCAATCTCCTGCACTACTTACCAAAAACGCATGTAAGTATATGTTGAAACCGTCCTGAATGGCAGTATTATCCACTTTGGCCACCAGCTTGCTTGCACCGGCCAATTTTTTTCCGTCAAGGCCTGTCCAATTTCCAACATTTAAAAGTTCTTGGGGGGTTCGCCGCGAATTATGCCCTTTACCGCCACAAACAAAAAGCCCTAAATCACGAGATACGGGATTCAAAGCTTCCTTCAAAGCACTCGTAATTGCAGTTGTTACGCCAGATGAATTCCAATCCATCCCGATGACAGCTCCGAAACTCTGAAACCAAAATGGGTCAGATAAGCGTGATAAAAAACCTTGGGTACCTTCTTCTAGCAGAATAGCTTCAACGATGGGACGGCACAAGGATTTCATCCGGGCAAAAAGCCACGGCGGAATGCTTCCGCCCATTAGTTTTAAATCTGCAACTCCCGATTTTTCCATAGCTCCCTAAAGGTACGGCTTTCTTTTCCGTAAAAATAGCGGTATATGTTATCCTAGATGAATTGCTTATTAATCGCACGTCGTTGCACCATGCTAGATTACTGCCGAGGAAGTAACTTCGTTGTGGTAACGGTCACAGAATCAATCTTGCTACGGGAAAAGTAAACTGGAAAATATTCATCCTTTGCCCAAGGCTCAAACAAATTGTCATAAAACGGACTATCGGGATTACCCGATTGTCCCGGACCATTGGACCCCAGCGCAGCATCCCAATCGCCAGTGTTTACAATTATACGAAAGGAAGCCCCACTGCGCTGTCTTAAGTTACTGCCGGTTGAACCCGGAGTATAGGCGTTCCCACCTCTCGGTAAAGGTCCTAGATTCAGTTTAGACCGAATGGAATCATTTACAGCTTCGCCAAGTGCATGCTGTATGTAGGTATGTTTGTTCTTCTCCTGACCATATTCCCAGGAGTCCATATCCGGTCCCAACCTCTTTTGCAGGTCTTCCACAGCTTTTAAAAAAGCATTGGCCAAAAAGGTATTTCTACCCAGGATGGGATTTGGTCCAAACCGTGAATCCGGTGCTTTGAGCCATTCTATAATTCGCGCCAATTGAATACTTGGCACAATGCCCTCTGCTTCTGTGGGGACAAACTGCTCTTTCGCCATTGTTTTTATTTGGTCTTCCCAGGATACATAAATGGCTGCGGGAATGGAATTCGCTTCAAGTTTATGGTCCCAGCCTGTGAGCTTGTCCTTGGCTTCCGCAGCTTTTCCCTGAAAAATTAGCTGCTCTAGCATAGGCACCAACCGTTTTGCGGGAATCGAGAGATAATCCGTTTGTAACGCTTTCATATCCTCCATTGTCAACAATTTATCCGTCTTGAGCACTTGGTCAACTCGGTCTCCACGATAAGGGTCCGACCAGGAAAAACCAATAGCATCCCAATGCTCATAATCTGGCGGGGTCACATTTTGGTTCGCTGTAGCAATAAAACCTTTGGAGGGATTATAATCGTTCGGTTTTTCCGGGATAGGTAAATAACCGTCCCATTCATAGCGTCCATCACCTGGAACCGGAACAAGGCCGCTAAAATTTCTTCGAATAGGTGCTATCCCTACCGCTTGCCAGCCAATGTTTCCTTCTTTATCTGCCCAAATCATATTTTCACCAGGAATATGACTGTAGGCGCAAGCTTCTCTAAATTCTTCCCAAGTTTTCGCTTGATCCATTCGCAAAGAGGCCAAATAGGGAGACCCTCCCGGTTCCAGCCAAGCACACCGTACCGCATAGGCGACATTGTTTTTTGTATCGATATATGTGACAGGCCCGTGCTGGGTGTAGTATAAATCTACCTTGCGGTTGTTTAAGCCTTTTATCTTTATCGTTTCAGTGATCTTTGTCATGTCTACCCAATCGCCCTTGTATTTATACTGGTTGGGATTGTCAGGATTCAGTTCATACACATAAAGGTCTTCACCATCTGTTCTAAAAACGGTAAGTCCCCAAGACCCATATTCATTATGCCCGATGGAAATACCCGGAATTTCAGGTTCTCCCCCACCAATAACATTCCATCCTGGTGCAACCAGATGTGTCATGTACCGCAATGATGGAACGGCAATGGTTCTATGCGGGTCATTGGCCATGTAGCTGTTGCCGTCCGACATAAGACTTCCTTGAATCACCCAGTTATTGCTTCCGATGCCATAAACATCATTTTTGTCTTTGTAATCGGATAGTATTGTTGCATCTGCCGCGGTACTTCGGTAAGTGGAAACAATATGGTCTTTTCCAAAGGCAACCGGCTTGCGATAGGCGTTGTAAAGTTCCAAGATATTATCTGAAAGTAAATCTGTATTAATGCTGGTGTCAATTGTCAAATTGGGCTCTTTGGGATGAAACCAGCACAAATCTTTGACCGTTTTAGGACCAAGTTTTGCCACTGCACGCCCTATTTGCAGTTCTTGGCCTATATTTCCCAATAAACCTTGGTGCCTTGAGATTACCACATCAGGGGTCCATTTTTGTGGCTTTATGTCCAAAAGCTTAAACTCTAGTGGTAACTTTTCAGGTGTTTTTAGAATAGCGTCGATATACGCATTCACCCCTTGCGTATATGCGGTTATGATTTCAACGCCATCTTTATGATAGTGGTTCATTTCGGTAATCATATCGCCCCTAAACTGAAACAGGCGCGTGCCAATGTCGCGTTTTAGTTCTTCTTCACCCAGTATTTCAGCCACGGTGCCAGTGGCCTGTCTTCGCCATATTTCAAATTGGAAAAGTCTATCCGCTGCCGCTGTATACCCTTGTGCAAAAAAGAGGTCATGTTGGTTCTTGGCATATATATGGTTAATGCCCCATTTATCCCTAATAATCTCAACAGGTTCCTTCAATCCCTCGGCCATCAATTGGTTCTCAGGCACAGTTTCAGAATCGTCACAGGAAAGGAAAGCCGCGACGAAAACTAGTGTGAATATTTGTCTCATTCTATGATGTTGCTTGGTTAATTTTTTTTTCAATCAACTAATGATTTATGCATTCATTTCTCAAGAGTGAAGCATAAAATCTATTTATTTTAAAAGGCGCAAAAGCCTCTGCCGAATCGGTCAATTGGATTTTTTGAAATCAAAACTATATTGTCAATCTAGAGGTGAAAATACGGCGTTGTCCACTATGCCGATTATTCACCCGTTTATCTTTCTATCACTATTTTTTTGCG
>NZ_CAKZYF010000051.1 GCF_937884665.1 uncultured Allomuricauda sp.
GTTTTCTTGTTGTGTTATCTCCTCCTGGCCCTTCCTCTCTATTATTGCTTACGTCCAACGACGGTACATCGAGACTTTTTCTGCTTACGCCAGACAGTTTTTAGGAGGGCTTGAACGACCAGATGTTGACAAAATTGATGGTCTTTCCCCGGTTATCGCCATTGAACAAAAAACCACGTCCAAATCCCCTCGCTCCACTGTAGGGACCATAACCGAGGTATACGATTTTTTAAGACTGCTTTTTGCCCGTGCGGGGGATGCCTACAGTTTCAATACGGGAGAGAAAATGGTGAGCTATAGTGATGAACAGATAAAGGATTTAATCATTTCAACCTATTCCGGGAAAAAAATAAATGTGTTGGCACCGGTCGTCAAATCACGTAAAGGACATTATCGGGAACTCTTTGAACAAATTGCGAAGCAAGGCTTCGTAAAAGTTCGTGTTGATGGTGAGATACTGGACATTGTTAAGGGCATGAAAGTCGATCGCTACAAGACCCACGACATCGAAATTGTAATAGACCGCTTGAAGGTCGCAGAAGGTGAGGATTTTCAAAAAAGATTGAGAGAGACCATCAATACAGCGATGTACAGTGGCAATAATGTACTTATGGTTTTGGAGGAAAGTGAAACGGTACCGCGCTATTTTAGCAGGGATTTGATGTGCCCTTCCACAGGCATCTCGTATCCAACACCTGAACCAAACACCTTCTCATTTAATTCACCGAAGGGGATGTGCCCTGTTTGTAATGGATTAGGCCATGTGTATGAGGTGAACGAACAAAAGATTTTTCCGAATAAAAAATTGTCCATTAAGGGAGGGGGTATCAAGCCCCTTGGAGAATACAAAAAATCCTGGGCCTTTAAGCAACTGGAAACCATAGCACAGCGGTATCACTTTGAAATGACCGATCCAATCGAAAAAATACCTTCAGAGGCGATGGACATAATTTTGAACGGTGGGAAAGAAAGTTTTGAAGTGGACTCCAAAACGCTGGGTGTAAAACGTCAATATAAAATCGACTATGAAGGTATTTCCAACTTTATAAAAACACAGTTTGAGGAGGCCAACTCCACATCAATAAAACGTTGGGCCAAAGAATATATGGACAAAGTGTCTTGTCCGGAATGCAAAGGTGCCCGCCTACGAAAGGAGTCGCTCTATTTTAAAATTGGAGAAAAAAATATCGCCGAACTTGCTCAACTGGATATTGCTGAGCTCGCAGACTTTTTTAATCATCTGGAAAGTACTTTAAAAGGCAATCAAAAAAAGATAGCGGAGGAAATCATCAAAGAGATTAAAACCCGAATACAGTTCTTACTGGATGTGGGCCTGGACTATCTTTCCTTAAACCGGAGTTCCAAATCGCTTTCTGGTGGAGAGGCGCAACGTATTCGACTTGCCACCCAAATTGGATCGCAATTGGTTGGGGTCCTGTATATTTTGGACGAGCCCAGCATTGGACTGCATCAAAGGGACAATGAACGATTAATCAATTCTTTGGAATCACTCCGGGACATCGGAAATTCGGTCATTGTGGTTGAACATGACAAAGATATGATAGAACATGCCGACCATGTCATAGACATCGGACCCAAAGCGGGAAAACATGGTGGTGAGATTATTTCGGAAGGAAAACCAGAAGGTCTCAAAAATCATACGACCCTGACCGCTCAATACATGTCCGGGGCCCTTGAGATACCTGTGCCATTGCACCGAAGAAAGGGAAACCGAAAAAAAATTGTCCTTTCGGGATGCACAGGAAATAATCTAAAAAACGTCACAGCGGAATTCCCTTTAGGTCGACTTATCGGGGTTACAGGTGTTTCCGGAAGCGGAAAATCCACATTGATCAATGAGACCCTCTATCCCATAATGAATGCCCACTATTTCAATGGCGTAAAAAAGCCGATGCCCTACAAAAAAATAACGGGTTTGGAACACGTGGATAAGGTCATCGACATCAACCAGTCCCCAATTGGTAGAACACCGCGCTCAAATCCGGCAACCTATACCGGGGTCTTTAGTGAAATCCGTTCTCTTTTTGCAAAAACCACAGAAGCCACTATTCGAGGGTACAAACCAGGACGATTCAGTTTCAATGTTGCCGGAGGACGTTGTGAAACCTGTCAGGGCGGAGGGCTCAAGGTAATCGAAATGAATTTTTTACCTGACGTATATGTGGAATGCGAGACGTGTAACGGGAAACGTTTTAATCGGGAAACGTTGGAAATCCGTTACAAGGGAAAGTCCATTGCTGATATCCTGGAAATGACCATCAACGAAGCGGTCGACTTTTTCGAGAACATACCAAAGATTTACCGGAAACTGAAAACAATAAAAGATGTAGGGCTCGGTTATATATCACTAGGGCAGCAATCCACAACACTCTCTGGAGGTGAGGCGCAACGGGTAAAATTGGCTACCGAGCTTTCCAAGCGGGATACTGGAAACACCTTTTATATCTTGGATGAGCCAACGACCGGACTACATTTTGAGGACATACGGGTACTCATGGACGTTCTTAACCAACTTGTGGACAAAGGCAATACCATTCTGGTTATAGAGCATAATATGGATGTGATAAAAATGATGGACTATATTATTGATATTGGCTATGAAGGAGGTCGTGGTGGAGGAATGATAGTGGCCAAAGGCACACCGGAAGAGGTAGCAAAGGACAAAAAAAGCCATACCGCAAGATTCTTAAAAAAGGAATTGGAAAATACAAAACAAAAGATAGCCAAAGCCGTGTAAAACAAACAATGCAAATGCGAAAGGAACAACATACCAAAGGATGGAACGAAATCAAGACCAACGATTCTTGGGCCATATTTAAAATTATGGGGGAATTTGTTTATGGTTTTGAAAAAATGAGTGCTATCGGCCCATGTGTTTCCATTTTCGGGTCTGCCCGAACAAAACCTGGAGATGCGTATTATGAACTGGCGGTGAATGTGGCCCAAAGTGTTTCTGAAGCAGGTTACGGCATAATAACCGGTGGGGGTCCCGGTATCATGGAAGCAGGTAACAAAGGAGCAAGTTTAGCCGATGGAACTTCCGTGGGCCTTAACATAGACCTCCCCTTTGAGCAACATAACAACCCCTATATAGATAGCGATAAAAGCTTGGATTTTGACTATTTTTTCGTTCGAAAAGTGATGTTTGTAAAATACTCCCAAGGTTTTGTGGTGATGCCTGGTGGTTTCGGCACCTTGGATGAGCTTTTCGAATCCATTACCCTTATCCAGACGAATAAAATCCACAAATTCCCTATAATTTTGGTAGGGAGCAAATTTTGGGGGGGACTGATGAACTGGATACAAGACACCATGCTTGAGGCGGGAACAATCAGTCCTGGAGACCTAGATTTGATACGTTTGGTGGACTCTCCGGGAGAAGTGGTTGAAATTATAGATGATTTTTACAAAGGTCGCATGTTAAGTCCCAACTTTTAATCCGCCGCGATTGTCTTGTACCGAAAAAGTATCCCATACCTTCTGTTTGTAACCCTAGGTTTTTTTCTTGGACCTTCATTACTTGTTGGCCAACATACAAATCAAGTAGAAGCAAAACTGGACGGGACAACGAACATAATTAAGGTAAAGCAGCGACTTAAATATGTGAATTCATCCGGGAAAGGACTCAACGTTATTTACTTCAATGATTGGAACCATTCCTACTCCAGTAAAAAGACGGCTTTGGCCAAACGATTTGGGGAAGAGTTCAAGAGAAGTCTCCATTTGGCAAAAGATAAAAATCGAGGTTTTACCCAGATAAAAAGTATCGTGGACGATTCCTACTCAGGGCTGGAATGGGAAAGGACCGGGCAAATCGACATTCTGAAAATAGAACTCAACCAGACACTACAACCCGGTGACTCGGTAGAGATTTTCTTGACCTACGATTTAGACCTGCCCAGTAGCCGATACACCGGATACGGGCATGGGTACAAGGGCGGATTTTATCTTAAGGATTGGTATTTGACCCCAGCTGTTTTTGATGATGGTTGGAAATTGTATTCCAATAAGGATTTATATGACCTTCAGACTGACATTGCCAACTCCAAGGTTACAATAACTTACCCTCGGGGTCTTTTTTTGGGAACAAACTATAACGTAGAATCAGAGACCAACTTTTCGGTAGGAAATGAAGCGATTTTAAGGGGTTTCAATAGAAAGAGTTGTGAAATTGTATTGACCCCAGAGAAAAATTTCACAAAACACATTACCCAGTTTTTAACGGTGACCACCGATATCGAAACCTCAAAATACGATGATATTTCCCAGGGAATCTCAATCCATAAGGTAGCCAAGTTCATTGAGGAAAATTTAGGGCATTATCCGCATAAAAACTTATTGGTCAGTGAATTGGAATACGATAGAAGTCCGCTTTACGGTATCAACCAGTTACCCAATTTTATACGTCCCTACCGAGAGCAATTTCAGTTTGAGATGAAGTTTCTGAAGACGGCCCTGAACAGTCTTGTCAGGGAAACACTTTATTTGGATGAACGCAAGGAAAGATGGGTAAACGATGCCATAGTAAACTATCTGCTGATAAAATACGTGGACGAATTTTACCCTGACCAAAAGTTTACTGGAAAACTGTCTCGATTATGGGGATTCCGTTCATACAACTTGGCCAAAATGGATTTCAATGAGCAGTATTATTTACTCCAGATGCTATCCGTGCGCAGAAATAACCATCAGGCCCTCGCAACCGCCAATGATTCTTTGGTCCGTTTCAACCAAAAAATAGCAAATCCGTACAAGGCCGGATTGGGCATGGCTTTTTTAGGTGAGTATATCGGTTATGATGCAGTGGATAAAACGATTTTGGAGTTTTTTGAAGACTTCATGTTGCGGCCCAATTTAAAAGCGTCAGATTTTGAAAACATTCTAAAAAATAAATCTCCCAAAGAAATCGATTGGTTTTTTGAAGAGTATGTTGCATCGAGAAACAATATCAATTTCAAGATAAAAAAGGTTTCCAAAACTGAAGATTCCATCACCTTTACCCTTAAGAACAAAAGCGGCACCAACGTGCCCATATCCTTGTTTGGGCTTCAAAAAGATTCGGTCGTCTCCAAGTATTGGTTCACGGATATCGATACATCACGCACGTTTACCATCCCCAAGAATGGAGAGAATAGGCTGGTACTCAATTACGACAAAAAAATTCCAGAGGAAAACCAAAGGGATAATTGGAAAAGTCTGAACGGATTCTTTTCCAGTAACAAAAAACTACAGTTCCGTTTTTTTAAGGATACCGAAAATCCATATTACAATCAGATTTTTTATGTTCCGGTAGTAAGGTTCGATGTGAACAATGGCATTACGCCGGGATTGAAGATAAATAACAAAACTTTCATCAGCCGGCCCTTTACGTTTGATTTGACCCCATCTTATTCCTTTATAGAAGAGGGTGTTGTGGGAGCGGCAGGGTTTACTTTCCGAACCTTTCCGAACAAGGGGACCTTAAATGAAATTCGGTACACCTTAGGAGGAGGTTCCCGTTTTTTTGATGAAAATTCCCGATTTACCACAATTACACCTGCAACCACATTTATTTGGAGACCCAAGGATTTCATCTCAAATCGACGAAAAATTCTTTTGTTACGCCTGCGCAGTGTTTTCCGGGATATCGATGAAGATTTGGTTGGAGAGATTGATACGGAACCTGATTTTTCCGTTTTTAATGTAAGATTTGGGGATGTGGACAATAACATAATTCGCTTTCGGTCTTGGGTCTTGGACGGCCAAGTAGCAGATAATTTTACCAAGCTTTCGTTTGAATGGGAATACCGCACCTTATTTGAAAATAATCGCCAGTTAAACCTTCGGGTGTTTGGAGGTAAGTTTATAACCAATAACACGGATTCTGATTTTTTCAGTTTTGCCCTGGACAGACCAACAGATTACCTTTTTGATTTGGACTATCTCAACCGTTCTCAAAATGCCACGGGAATAACCAGTCAACAGTTCATTTTGGCAGAAGGCGGTTTTAAATCCATTTTTGAAGAACGCTTTGGCAATGACTGGATTTTGACCGGGAACCTTAGTTTCAATATCTGGCAGTGGGTGGAGCTTTATGGAGATATTGGTGCCATAAAAAACAGGGGGCAGAATGCACGTTTTGTATATGATTCTGGCATTCGGTTGAACTTGGTGACCGATTTCTTCGAGCTTTATTTCCCAATTTATTCCAACAACGGCTATGAAATTGCTCAACCAAATTATGGGGAACGAATACGTTTTGTGGCTACGCTGAGCCCTAGGACACTAATAAGCCTATTTACTCGAAAATGGTTTTAGCTTTTAAATATTTCACAAAATAAACTTCTTAAAAATTAATTATTTTTAAAAATAAATCAATAAATAGATTTTTTTTGTGATTCCTCTAAATAATTAACAATCTTCTTATTTGTGATTATCTTCCTCATTTTGTAATTTTGTCGAAATTTTCAACTCTACATGAAACCCAATCCCAGCACGAGTACCGACCTTTCCTTTGACGATTTCCAATCGCAGATTTTAAAAGACTATGAGGTTGCGGTGACAAGCAGGGAATGTAGCCTTCTTGGTAGACGGGAAGTGTTGACGGGAAAAGCAAAATTTGGAATATTTGGTGATGGTAAAGAACTACCCCAACTCGCCATGGCAAGAGCTTTTCAAAACGGAGATTTTAGAAGTGGCTATTATAGGGACCAAACCTTTATGATGGCATTGGACCTTTTAAATCCGAACCAGTTTTTTCATGGACTTTATGCCACCACCGATTTGACCAAAGACCCCATGAGTGCTGGCAGACAAATGGGAGGTCATTTTACGACCCATAGTCTTAATGAAGATGGTACGTGGAAGGATTTGACCAAACAGAAAAACAGTAGTGCCGATATTTCGTGTACGGCAGGGCAAATGCCTAGACTTTTGGGTCTGGCCCAAGCTTCCAAAATTTATCGCAACGTCCAGGGAATAGATGCTACACTATTTTCCAACAATGGTAATGAAGTAGCGTGGGGCACCATAGGAAATGCAAGTACCAGCGAAGGTCATTTTTTCGAGGCCTTCAATGCTGCTGGAGTACTCCAAGTACCTATGGTTATCTGTATATGGGATGATGATTACGGCATATCGGTACCAGCAGAGTACCATACCACCAAAAGCAACATTTCTGAGGTATTAGCCGGGTTTCAAAGAGATGAAAAGAATGCAGGTTACGAAATTTTAAAGGTAAAGGGCTGGGATTACACGGCCTTGATACACACATTCGAAAATGCATCTGATATTGCCCGTGAAAACCACGTTCCCGTACTTATTCATGTTACAGAACTGACCCAACCCCAAGGACATTCCACCTCAGGTTCCCATGAGCGGTACAAATCATCCAAACGCCTGGAATGGGAAAAAGAAAATGATTGCAATAAACGATTTAGGGAGTGGATTCTTCAAAATAAAATCAGTACTGAAGAAGAATTAAAGAATCTAGAGCGAAGCATCAAGCAGAAGGTTCGAAATGCGAAAAAGGAAGCGTGGGCAGAATTCCTACATCCCCATTTGGAATCGAAAAAACAACTCGTCCATCTTTTGGAGACCGCATCAGATAAAAGTGTCAATCGGACCTTTATTCAGAAACTCAAAAACGATTTAATCGCCATAGAAGAGCCGCTAAAAAAAGATTTGGCCACCACTGCCCGAAAAGGATTGCGCTACCTAATAGCTGAGGAATCTGCTGAAAAATCCGCTCTCTCCCAATGGACGACCCATTTCCTAACATCGGAACAAGAGAAATATAGTTCACATCTTTATAATGATTCGCCTTCGGGAGCGGTCCATGTTAAAGCGGTTTCCCCGAATTACAAAGATGATGCGGATTTGGTAGATGGACGTATTATTCTAAGGGATAACTTCGATGCCATTTTTTCTAAATATGCCAACGCCTTGGTGTTTGGAGAGGATACTGGGAATATCGGCGACGTGAACCAAGGATTGGAAGGACTACAAAAAAAATACGGCGAAGACCGAATCGCTGATACGGGAATACGGGAGACCACGATTATCGGTCAGGGTATCGGCATGGCCATGCGGGGTTTACGCCCCATAGCCGAGATTCAATATCTTGATTATGTCTTGTATGCCATACAAACATTGAGTGACGATTTGGCTTCGCTCTTTTATAGAACAGTGGGGAAGCAAAAGGCACCCTTGATCATTAGGACGAGGGGCCATCGCTTGGAAGGAATTTGGCATTCAGGTTCCCCGATGGCCGGATTGATACATCTTCTGCGCGGAATCCATATTTTGGTCCCCCGAAATATGACCCAGGCC
Organism: uncultured Allomuricauda sp.; assembly: GCF_937884665.1. GTDB lineage: Bacteria > Bacteroidota > Bacteroidia > Flavobacteriales > Flavobacteriaceae > Flagellimonas. The sequence goes on from NZ_CAKZYF010000051.1 coordinate 8,332, forward strand.
GCAGGGTTTTACAATACACTCCTGAAAAGTAATGAACCCGCCCTGGTAATAGAAAGTCTCAACGGTTATCGTCTGAAAGAAAAGAAACCGGACAACCTTGGGGAATTTTGCACACCCATAGGGCAAGTGGAAATAATGCGAAAAGGGACAGACATAACCTTACTATCTTACGGTTCAACACTGCGGATTGTTGAAAAGGTGGCCCAAGAACTGGTCGAGGTCGGTATTGACGCCGAAGTTATCGACGCACAATCCCTACTTCCCTTCGATATCGCACAGGATACCTTAAAAAGTATTCAAAAAACAAATAGGCTTCTGGTAATTGATGAAGACGTTCCCGGAGGATGTTCAGCTTATTTGGTCCAAAAGGTTATTGAGGAACAGGGGGGGTATCGGTATTTGGACAGTGCGCCCCAAACTTTAAGTGCGCGACCCCATAGGCCGGCCTATGCCTCAGATGGCGACTATTTTTCAAAACCCAATGCAGAGGATATCTTCGAAAAAGTGTATGGAATAATGCATGAGTCCGACCCAAACTCATTTCCCAAATTACGATAGGAAACAGGGCCATACCATGGGTTTTACGAATGGGGCAGACATATCAAAAAGATTTGCAAGCTTTTGGATTTTTAGTATTTTGGGTCAAGAAACAACTAACATTTCATCATGTTTCTGGTATTTCCTGAATTTGAGGAGTACAGCACCCCATTATTGCTACTGACCTTACAAGGTTTAGTTTTCGCTTTTCTCCTGCTCCGACGTTACTCAAGGGGAAAAAATCCTTCCGACCTATTTTTGTTTTTTATTCTTCTATTCACATGTTATGGTCAAACCTGTTACACCGTTGGTTTTATGGGATGGTATGATACGTATAGAACCACCAAAATAAACTATGCCCTGTTCAATGTCGGTTTAGTGGTGGCACCCTTGATTTACTTGTATGTAAGGTCCATAACCACTCCAAAATACAAGTCAAGGGCCAAGGATATATTTCATTTTGTTCCCTTTGCCCTTTTCTTTTGCTATCGTTTTTCAATCTATATTTTTGATAGCCTTCAACCCGGCTTCGATGAAGTGCAAAATGGCATCTTAAAGCTAAGTTTGGACGAAGCGTATGTTTTGCCCATAACGATTGCATTTGGGTTTGCCCAAATGTTGCTTTATCTCGCGTTTACCTTTCAAATGTTTTATAACTATCGAAGAAAAATCAATGCCTTTTTTTCCAATACGTACAAACTGGAGCTGAACTGGATAAGAAACTTTCTTTTGTTGTACACTTTTTTATTTCTATATGACGTCGCACAGACCGTGATAACCTCATTTTTCCTGAAGTTGGGATATATGCAACAGTGGTGGCTCATTTTTTTCACAGGACTCACCATCATTTACGTGGGCATTAAAGGTTATTTTACGGATACCCAAAAACTGAAAGAACTTATTTTTCCTTTCCCCTCCGGCCGGATATCGCAGGAAGAACTGACCAACGCTACCCCCAAGAGAATTTCTAAAGACAATCTGGACCAATTGGTAAAACTTATGGAATCGGATAAACCCTATTTGAATCCAGAGCTCAATCTGAATGATTTAGCGAAAAGAGCTAAAATGAACCGGGCCCAGCTGTCCGAGACCATTAACCTTGGCTTTGGAAAAAACTTCAACGATTTTGTAAATATGTACCGCATAGAGGCCTTCAAAAAAATGGTGGAAGCTGAAAAACATGAACAACTTTCGTTACTGGGTATGGCGTTTGAATGCGGATTCAACAGTAAGGCCACCTTCAATCGGGTTTTTAAAAAACTCACAAAAATCTCTCCAACGGAGTTTCTCAGAACCGCAGTTTAACACCTCCACGACAAGTTTTGATACGGCTCAAATCATCTTTTGAGTCCATTATTTACCATTTGAAGCGCCCATCTCTTGTAGTTTTTTCAGTTTTGAACCGTTCAACGATAAAAACAGTCAAAATGAAAAATTTTCTAAAACTTTTAATTCAACCAGTACTACAAAAACTTTGGATTGCCGATTTATTTTTTGGTATGATACGCTTTCTATGCGGCATATTACTGGCCTTTGATTTTGGAGCTTCTAAATTTGGAATGCCTTGGAGTCCGGCTGAAAAGAATTTGGGATTCTTTGAAGTTGTAGATTGGTTTCCGCAGGACGTGGCGGAATATGGAGGTATTTTTGCCACCTTTCCGGTCTTTTTTGCGTGGATGGGGGCTTTCAGCGAAGCAGTAGGTGGTTTGTTCCTGGCACTGGGCTTAAAAACAAGGATTGCGGCCTTCTTGATTCTATGTACCATGTTGGTGGCCATATTTCTACAAAAATGGGGACAAGGTACCTGGGGAATGTTACCTGCAATGGGCTTTCTTTGGGTTTCCGTCTACAACCTCTTTTTAGGGTCTGGTCGTTTTGGGTTGGACAATATTCTATTTAAACTGCTGAACGGAGAGAAAAAATAGGAAAAGATGCGTAAGGCATCTTTTCTCTTTATTCCGCTGTAAGGGTAATCTTCCATATTGTATTTTTTCGGAGAGATATTATTGCAATCCAGTCAGAATCTTTACTTTCACGAAAATTTAAATCCCCCATTTGATGAAAAACAACCTTCTTGTTCATCTAGGACTTGCCATTTTACGTATTCTACCCTCTGGTTTCATGCTAACCCATGGCATTCCAAAGTTCCAGAATTTAATAAGTGGGAATACCGAGTTTCCCAATCCTTTGGGCATAGGTTCTGCTCCTACCCTATTTCTGACGGTCATCGGTGAAATGATTTGCCCCATTTTGTTGATCATCGGACTTAAGACACGCTGGGCCGCCGTCCCAGCCGCAATCACCATGGCAGTGGCTGCATTCGTAGTGCACGGAGGAGACCCCTTTGCCAAAAAGGAGCTGGCCTTGTTGTATTTTACCTGTTTTGTGGTAGTTTTTCTTTTGGGTCCTGGTAAATACAGTATTGACAAAAAATAAGCAGATGTCAGGAGAATTGGGTCAATAATTCTTTCAGTAAATCTGCCTGGCCCATATTGTACGCCCCGACCCCCTTGCTCTTTAAGTCCAGTTTACGAAGCCCGGAAATTATTTTACTTACGGTTTTCATGGGATAGTTTTGAGCGGCCACAACGTATTCTTGAACAAAAAAGGGATTGATTCCCAAGGTTTTGGAAACCGTATTTGGCGAACGGTCGGAAAGCCCGTGATATTGGAGCAACTGAACAAAAAAATTGGTTAAAGTCGCAATAGTGACCACAAATGGATTGTCTTTTGGATTGTTCGCAAAATAGTCCGTTATACGAGCTGCTTTGCCCATGTCTTTTTCTCCAATCGCTTTTTTTAGCTCAAAATTGTTGAAATCCTTACTAAAACCAATATGCTCTTCAATACTTTGAGGCGTTATATTGGTTCCCTTTGATATCACCAAAATCAACTTTTCCAATTCGTTGTTGATTTTACTTAAATCCGCGCCCAAAAATTCCACTAAAAGTCGACACGCCTTAGGGGAAATTCCATAGCCCCTGCCACTAAGTGTTTTTCGAATCCACTCCTCTACCTGATTTTCATACAGTTTCTTACTTTCGTACAATACTCCATTCTTTTGGATGGCTTTGTACAACTTTTTTCGTCTGTCCAGCTTTTTATTTTTATAGCAGAACACCAGCACAGTTGAGGGCTGGGGATTTTCAGCATACTTTACCAGATTTTCTATGGTCCGCGAAAGATGTTGGGCCTCCTTGACAAGGACCACTTGGCGGTCTGCCATCATAGGAAAACGTTTGGCGCTTGAAACAATTTCTTCAATAGAGGTATCTCTTCCATAAAGCACCATTTGATTGAATCCTTTCTCGTCCTCTGTCAAAAGAGTTTCAGAAATGTATTTGGAAATCTTATCGATGTAGTAGGGCTCGTCCCCCATCAAAAAATAGAGCGGCTTGGGGGTTTTATTGTCAACATCAGCTACAATTTCCTTGATTCTGTCCATATTGAAAAAAGTGTCACCTTTGCGAAATGCAGACTCTGAATTTTCCTACCTATTCCTTTCGTTTCAAAAGTAGCGAAAATACCTTGTCCATATTTGACATCATCCGTAAAAAATTTGTGTATCTCCAACCGGAAGAATGGGTTCGCCAGCACGTGGTCCATTATCTTGCGGAAACGAAGCGATATCCCAAAATCCGGATAAATGTGGAGAAACAACTTCAGGTGAACCAGTTGAAAAAAAGATACGATGTTATCGTTTTCAATCCTTCGGGTTCTGTAGAGATTCTGGTGGAATGCAAGGCTCCCAATGTGGAAATCACCCAAGCCACATTTGACCAAATTGCCCGTTACAATCACGAACTCAGGGCCAAATACCTTATGGTGACGAATGGATTGGTTCACTATTATTGCCAAATGGACCACATCCAGGAAAAGTATTCTTTTTTGGAGGATATTCCTGATTTTCGCCGTTAATTTGCTTCCGTTTTGCAAATTGCTATCGTCATATTAAATTGGAACGGGGAGTCGCTGTTGGCACAGTTTCTACCTAAGGTGCTGCAATACTCTGAAGGAACCTCGATCTATGTGATAGACAACAATAGCTCCGATGGGTCCGTCCATTTGATAAATACATCCTTTCCCTCGGTCCAATTGATTCAAAATAAGTCCAACGGCGGATTTGCCAAAGGTTACAATGACGGGTTAAAGCACATCGATGCGGACGTCTATTGTCTACTGAACTCAGATGTAGAAGTTACACCAAATTGGTTAGTACCTATACGGGACACGTTCCAAAAATCGTCCGAAATTTCAATAGTCCAACCTAAGATCTTGGATTTAAAACGAAAGGAATATTTTGAATATGCAGGTGCAGCGGGAGGATTTATTGATAAATTGGGTTATCCCTTTTGTAGAGGAAGAATTTTTCAGGCTTTGGAAAAAGATGTTGGGCAGTATGATGATATCCAGGAGGTATTCTGGGCCACGGGTGCATGCATGTTCATAAAAAGTAAGGTATTTCATGACTTGGGAGGATTTGATGAAGATTATTTTGCACATCAGGAAGAGATTGATCTTTGTTGGCGGGCCAAAAATTCAGGACATCGGGTTTTTTATACCGGAAAAAGCCATGTCTTTCATTTAGGGGGATCTACCTTGAGCAATATGAATCCCAAAAAGACCTTTCTGAATTTTAGAAACTCTTTATACTCCATTACCAAAAACCTACCTCAACAAACCGCAATCAAAATTATATTGTACCGCCTCGTTCTGGATGGTATAGCAGCAACTCGCTTTGCCTTTCAATTTAAGTTCAATCATTTTATGGCCATCTTAAAGGCGCACCTTAGTTTTTATCGTAATTTTAGAAGAATGTACCGCAAGAGGGAAAAAGCTAATTTTATATTAAATTATCATACAACAAAGTCCATTGTTTGGTCTCACTTCGTACATCAGATAAATAATTTTAACATTTTAGTAAAAGATTAACGATAGCTGAATATTGAACTTTTTGTTTTTCTCTAATTTTGGCGGCAAACTAAGAATCGATATCGCTAATTTATACTCAGAATTATGAAAAAAGTATTTCTAGGAACTATGACCTTGGCAATTTTATTGTCATCCTGTGTATCTCAAAAAAAGTACGCAGACCTTGAAGCAAAACAGAAGGAGACCCAAGATTTATTGAATTCGGCAACGGTAAAGTTGAACGACTGCTTGGAGGAAAAAGCTACAGCGGACTCCCGCCTAAAAACACTTGAAGACCAAAATGCTTTCCTGAAGGCCAACAATCAGGAGTTAATCAACAACATGGGTAATTTGACCACTTTGACCACCAAAGGGGCCGAAAATCTTGAAAAATCGCTGGAAAGTCTTCGAGAAAAAGACCTCACGATACGCAGGCTCCAAGACGCAGTTACCCGAAGAGATTCCGTTAATTTGGCATTGGTTCAAAGTTTAAAAGGTGTGTTGGGCAACCTCGATGATGAGGATATTGAAGTTAGTGTTGAAAAAGGTGTTGTCTTTGTTTCCATTTCAGACAAACTGTTGTTCAGCAGTGGTAGCTACAATGTTACTTCTGCGGCGAAGGCCGTATTGGGTAAAGTAGCGAAGGTAGTCAACAACAAGCCTGATTTCGAATTCTTGGTGGAAGGACATACTGATAATGTACCCTACGCTAGTGGTATTTTAGTAGATAACTGGGATTTGAGTGCTAAACGTGCCACTTCCATTGTGAGAATTCTTCAAAATGAGTTCCAGGTCGATCCCAAGCGGATGACGGCCGCAGGAAGAAGTTACTATGTGCCTTTGGCATCCAACGATTCTGCAGCTGACAGGGCGAAAAACCGTAGGACCCGAATTGTGGTACTGCCTAAAATCGACCAGTTCTATAGTATGATAGAAGAAGGGATGAAAGATCCTGCCATTGGAGGCTCAGGACAATAAAATAGACAATCCCATCGTAAAAAAGGCCGCTTAACAGAGCGGCTTTTTTTATTAAAGTATCTCTACACTACCCTTACCCTCGCGCAGTACTTCTGGAATCCCAGAAGATACATCGATTACCGTAGAGGCTACGTTGTCCCCATATCCTCCATCGATGACCACATCGACCACACTTTTCCATTTTTCAAAGATCAGTTCAGGATCGGTGGTATACTCCAAAATGTCATCTTCATCATGTATCGAGGTGGAAACAATGGGATTTCCCAATGCCGAAACCAAGGCTCGCGCTATCCCGTTATCAGGAACCCGGATGCCTATAGTCTTTCTTTTTTTGAAATCCTTCGGGAGGTTGTTGTTTCCTGGTAGAATAAACGTATAGGGTCCGGGGAGGGCGCGTTTTAAAAGTTTGAACGTAGAAGAGTCTATTTGTCTCACAAAATCCGACAGATTACTTAAATCTGCACACACAAAAGACCAATTTGCCTTGGCCAGTTTTATGCCCTTTATCCTAGCGATACGTTCCAATGCTTTAGTGTTGGTAATGTCACAGCCCAATCCGTACACAGTATCGGTTGGGTAGATTATTAGACCGCCCTTTCGCAGTATGGAAGCGACTTTTTCCAATAGCCGTTGGTTCGGATTTTCCTCAAACAGTTTTATCAATTCTGCCATAATGGTCAAGGTAGCGAAGATTCGTTAAAGCAAAAATGATTTTAACGTATCCAAAGGATACAATTCCAGATTTTGTCAATTGAAATAGGGCATCCGTAAATTCCCTACTTGACAAATCCACAATTCTATGGAAATTTCTTCTATAAAATAAATCGGACCAATGATTTTTAAATCATCACGGTGGCCACTCCATATTTACGCAATCCAGCAGAAAAAGATCATACTTACCAAGTAGGTACCAGAAGTTATGCTACAAAGCGGCGCAATCATTTTCCAAATCGACCCATTTTGAAAAGACCTTGCTGACGGCTTGGCCTAGTTGTGAAGTAGAACAAGAAAGCAGGTTCGAAATTAAGGTACTTCATTTTTCTGAAAAATTACCAACCTTACGATATACAAACCAATCCTATTGCGATTACCTACAATAGCGCGCCAATTCATCGATAAGGTGTAGCTTTTCATCGATAAAAAACAATAGAGCGGCAAAAACATCGTTCTGTAGCTGTTAACCTATGTCCTAGTCTTACAAAATGAACACCATAAGAGGCCGAGTGCTAATTGCTTTCCTTATTTTGTTCCTGCTTATAGGGCCCTTTTTATTATTTGCCTTCAATAGCCTTAAAAAGATAGACAATGCTAAAACCCTTCGGGAAAGTGTTGCGGTCTTTGATGGGAATCGTCTAAAAGCAGATAATAAGTTCTTTCAGATTCTGGAATTTGACACTAAACGGGATGAATTCTATTTGGAAAAGACCTCCAAATTTTTAAAAGAATACCATACTTACATTAAAAATTCGAAAAAGGCCTTAGAGGACATTCGCTCCGCCAATTACAATACCAATACTACGGTAAATCTTCGTTTGGAACGTATCACATCTGATATGGACAAGTTGAATGGTAAGATTTCCCATGTTTTGGGGCTCATTCAGCAAAAGGGCTTTCGAAATTTTGGTACGATTGGGGCCATGAGACGCAACGTCCACCAATTGGAAACAGATGGAAAGGGGATTTCACTGGCCGAAATTCTTCAAATGCGAAGACTTGAAAAAGACTTTTTCCTAAGAAGAGACGCAGCCTATGTAAATGAGTTAAATACGTTATGTGATAGCTTCATCAGTGAACTACAAACTGAGCGGGATATGGACATGCTCACGATCGAACTTGTAAAAAGCTATCAAAAGAATTTCAATTTGGTCACTAAGTTTGACCTGGAAATCGGGAATGGGGACTCTGGACTGATAAAGGAAATCCAAGGAATACACCAAAAACTGAATTCCAATATTAGTGCGCTCTACGATTTGGTCGACGCCGATTCCGAACTTATGATCGGTTCCATTAAATCCTATTTGGTGCTGTTTTTTACCATTACCGTTCTTTTTGCCATTCTATCCGCATTTGTTTTCTCCAGGCATATTGCAAAGCCCATAAGAACGCTCATATCAGATATGGACTCCATTGTTCAAAACAATTTTGAAGGACACCTGGAAAAGAAAAAGAGCTTACGAATTACCGAAATAGATAGGCTTACTGGAACTTACAATGGTTTGGTCGACAAAATCCGTAACCAAATCAATACCCTAAGTGAAAAAAACAAAATACTTCACTCTCTAAATGGAAAACTGGTGCAGTCAGAGAACGAACTAAAAGAAGCCTCCCGAATAAAAGATAAGTTTTTTTCCATCATTTCACACGACCTTAGGGGCCATACCGGAAATGTACTCTCTTTGGCCAACATACTAAAAGAGGACAAAGAGGAATTGGGTCCTGAGGAAAAAAAGGTTTTTGTAAAATACCTTTCAGATGCCTCGCAAAACCTACAGTTGCTTTTGGACAATCTTTTAAATTGGGCCAAGTCGCAAATGAATGACCACGATGTTTCAAAACGCTCTTTCGATATATTCGAAATCATTGACAAAAACACAGAGCTTTTTAAAGAGAATGCGTTGCGAAAAAATATAAAAATAAAGCATACCCCCAAACAAGTGGCCAAAGCCTACGCGGATAAGAACATGATTGACTTCGTTGTTAGAAACCTACTATCCAATGCATTGAAGTTCACAAAAAGTGGGGACACCATAACACTGGATGTAACGGAAGACGAGAGTCATTTAAAAGTGAAAATAAAAGATACCGGCATTGGTATGACCTCGAAGCAAAAAGAAGCTTTGATAAATTCAACAAAGGAAAACAGTTCTACTCCCGGTACAGAAAATGAAGAAGGAACCGGATTGGGATTTGCCATCTGCAAGGATTTCATTAAACGCAACAATGGCGTGATTTCTATCGAATCCAAGGAAGGCAAAGGCAGTACTTTTACCTTTACAGTGCCTACCAATCTTACCCGTGACAGTATTCTACGTGTCTCCTAATTCTCAATAATTTCAAGTTTGGCAAATCGTAGCAGCAGTTTTTTTATGTCGCCTCTTTCAAACTGAATTTCGGCTTTCTTGTCATTGCCGACGCCTTCAATTTTAAGAATTTTACCTTTACCGAACCGGGTATGGTTCACCCATGTACCTTGAGCCAAATTGGCATCTATCGTATTGGTATTAACAGATGGCGAAGCGAGTTCCGGTTTTAGTTTACGGAGTTTTCGAAGTTGGTTTGCATTAGGTCTCTGGGTACTGGGCGGACTGCCATTGATAGGCTTAACTTGACGTAATCGGCTCTTGTCCACATCTCCAAAAATGTTAGCGTCAATCATCGATTTGTAGCGATATCCATCATTGACCGGTGTCAGGTTTTCTACGTACGCCCCGTCAATCTCTTCCAAAAATCGACTGGGTTCAGCATCAATCAATTTCCCCCAACGATACCTGTTTTGGGTGTAGGTCAAATAGGCCTGCTTTTCCGCACGGGTCAAGGCAACATAAAAAAGGCGCCTTTCTTCCTCAAGCTCACTACGGGTATTCATGCTCATGGCAGAAGGAAACAAGTCTTCTTCCAACCCGACAATATACACGAAAGGGAACTCTAAACCTTTAGCCAAGTGAATGGTCATCAGTGCGACCCTATCGTCATCTCCCGTTTCTTTGTCCATATCTGTCGCTAAAGCAACATCTTCCAAAAATTCCGTCAAACTTCCTGTGGCATCGGCCAACTCTTTCTGTCCTTCCACAAAGTCCTTGACCCCATTCAAAAGCTCTTCAATATTTTCCATTCGGGCTATGCCTTCCGGGGTCCCATCTTTTTTGAATTCCAGCAACAGGCCCGTTTTTTTGGCTACGTGCTCCGACAGGGCAAACGCATCACTCCCCGCGTTCATAATCTGGAAGCTTTTGATCATTGTTACAAAATCCTCCAGTTTGCGACGAGTACCAGCATTGATTTTCAATTCCAACTTATCCAGGTTTTCCATAACTTCAAAGATGGAACGACCATAGTGGTTGGCGGCAACAGTTAATTTATCCACAGTACTCTGCCCAATTCCACGACCCGGAAAGTTGATGATGCGTTTTAGGGCTTCCTCATCTTTTGGATTGATCACCATGCGCAAATAGGCCAGAACATCTTTTATCTCTTTTCGTTGATAAAACGAAAGTCCGCCGTAAATTCTATAGGGAATATCTTTTTTGCGCAAGGCATCTTCAATGGCCCGGGATTGTGAATTGGTCCTGTACAGAACAGCAAAGTCCCCGTTTGGAAGTTGGTGCTGCATCCGATTTTCAAAGATGGAGGAGGCCACATATCTACCTTCTTCCGCATCGGTTATGCTCCTGTGGATTTTGATAGGGTTCCCCGCATCATTTGAGGTCCAGACCACCTTTTCGAGTTGGTTTTTGTTCTTGGCGATTATGGAATTGGCCGCGTTGACAATATTTTTAGTGGACCGATAATTTTGTTCCAGTCGATATACTGCCACATCGTCATAATCCCTTTGAAAATTGAGGATATTGCTAATATTGGCCCCTCGGAAGGAATAGATACTCTGGGCATCGTCCCCTACCACGCAAATATTTTGGTAGCGGTCCGAAAGTGCTTTGACAATCAAATATTGCGAATGGTTCGTATCCTGGTACTCATCTACCAAAATATACCGGAAACGGTCTTGATACTTCATAAGGACCTCTGGAAAACGGGTAAGAAGCTCATTGGTTCTCAGAAGTAGATCATCAAAATCCATCGCTCCCGCCTTAAAACAGCGATCTACATAGTTCTGGTAAATCTCACCCAAACGAGGTCTTTTGGCCATGGCATCCGCTTCAACCAATTCCGGATTTTGAAAGTAAGCCTTTACCGTGATCAAGCTGTTCTTGTACGAGGAAATCCTATTCTGAATCTGTTTATACTTGTAAATGTCTTTGTCCAGACCCATTTCCTTGATGATGGAGGCTATCAAACGTTGGGAATCTTGCGTATCATAGATGGTAAAATTACTGGGATAGCCCAGCTTATCACTTTCAAAACGAAGCAATTTGGCAAATACTGAATGGAAAGTACCCATCCAAAGATTCTTGGCCTCCGAATTCCCTACAATGGTGGCAATTCTTTTTTTCATCTCCCGTGCTGCCTTGTTCGTGAAGGTGAGCGCAAGGATATTAAAGGAATCTACCCCCTGCTCCATCAAATGGGCAATGCGATAGGTAAGCACCCGTGTTTTTCCCGATCCTGCACCCGCAATGACCATCAAAGGGCCCTCTTTGTGCAGCACAGGAGCGCGTTGTGCCTCATTCAGTTCCTCTAAAAATGTACTCAAAAGCTACTGTATTTAAACCTAAAGGTGAAATTAGCCAATTATGGATTCTTGGTAAAATCATCCTTTTAATAGTTATAAACAGAAATAGGTTATGCTGAATTTGAATATATTTAAAGCTAAAATCCCGGATTTCGTGAAATCACATGTATCTTTTTTGACAGTTATTTTACTTCTTCCCTTGCTTTCAATCGCCCAAGAAAAAGAAGCTGGGCCCATCATGGAGACCTATGGGGAAGTGTGGAAAATCGAAAATCCTGATTTTCCCACGGATACAAATACGACCTACAAGGTGGTCTTCGATATTATGCGAAGCCCAGATTCACCTGATGCATTAAACCGAAGTATCGAGACCGCTGCACGATTTTTAAATATGCACGCGCAGAGCAATATCCCTGAGTCACAACTTAAAGTGGCACTGGTGGTACATGGCAACGCATCCAAAGATATGATTGGGAATGCACCCTACCTTACTCGATTTGGTACGCAAAACCCAAATTACGATATGATCAATCAGCTCATGGAGGCCGGTGTCGAAATTATTCTTTGTGGCCAATCTTCAAAATCCAGAAACTACCCAAAAGAAGAATTGATTCCAGGGGTAAAAATTTCACTTTCCGCCATGACGGCGTTGATTCAACTACAAAACAAAGGCTATCAACTCATTAAATTTTAATACTATGAAGAAGGTTTTAACTCTAGTAAGCATTTGTTCTTGTTATGCCCTTTGGGCGCAGGGACCAAGTCTGGAAAAAGATTATGCCGCCATCGAATCCAAAGTAATCGAATGGCGACATGATATACACCAAAATCCAGAATTGAGCAATCGGGAGTTCAAAACTGCCGAAAAGATCGCCAAGCATTTAAAATCCTTGGGGATTGAAGTAACAACGGGCGTTGCCCACACCGGGGTGGTGGGTATCCTAAAGGGTGATAACCCAGGAAAAGTAGTTGCCTTGAGAGCGGACATCGATGCGTTGCCCGTAACGGAAAGAAATGAACTTCCTTTTAGATCCACGGTCACTACCGAATTTTTGGGTGAAAAAGTGGGGGTAATGCACGCATGTGGCCACGATACCCATACTGCCATTCTTATGGGCGTTGCAGAAGTCTTGTCAAAGAATAAGGACAAAATCAACGGTACTGTAAAATTTATTTTTCAACCTGCGGAAGAGGGTGCACCCCCCGGTGAAGAGGGCGGGGCTTTGCTCATGGTAAAGGAAGGGGTCTTGAAGAATCCGGATGTGGACGCCATTTTTGGGTTACATATCAATTCCCAAACTCCGGTGGGTACCATACGCTATAAAATAGGTGGTGCTCTTGCAGCAGCGCAAAGCTTTACCATAAAGGTTAAGGGAAAACAAAGTCATGGTTCCCAACCTTGGAGTGGTGTAGACCCTATTTTGATAAGTGCTAAAATTATAGATGGTCTTCAAACCATTATCAGCCGTGAAGCCAATCTGACCAATGAAGCGGCGGTAATCACAGTGGGGAAAATCAAAAGTGGCGTACGTTTTAATATCATTCCCGAGTCTGCCGAGATGCTCGGTACTATTCGAACCTTGGATTATGATATGAAGGACCATATCAACAAACGCATGAAGGAAATGGTAGCCGATATTGCCAAAGCCTATGGTGGGGAAGCCACTTGCGAAATAAAAGATGCGACCGATATAACCTTCAATGTGCCTGAATTGGCCCGACAAATGTTACCAACATTGCAACGGGTCGCCGGTGGTAAAAATGTTATTGCCCAAAAAGCAATCACCGGTGCGGAGGATTTTTCGTATTTCCAAAGGGATGTCCCAGGGTTTTTCTTTTTTCTTGGTGGAATGACACCAGGAAATACGGAGTCTTATCCCCATCATACCCCGGATTTTCTTATTGATGATTCTGGGATGCAGTTAGGTGTGAAGGCAATGACAGAGTTGACATTGGATTATCTAAATATGTGATGCAAGGTATTGCAACCATTTCTTGGGTTATCTAATAAATGCGGATCACTATCTTTGTATGGATTAAATTACCATATTTGATGGTTTGAAAATCAATTGTCATTTAGTGAAAAGTAATGTACTTTTTGCTTTTTGTATTTTGATAATAATCCCGAAAAATTAAAAAGTAACCGACCTAAATCTAAATAGCATGCAAACAAAATTACCTATCCTACTTCTGTTCCTTTTCGTTTTTGGAATTGCGACGGGGCAGAAAAAAAGTGAGCTTTTTGCCCAAATTGAAACACTAAAACTGGAGAAACAAGACTTGGAGCAAGAACTGGCCAAGTCCAAAAGGGAGATTTCTTCAAGCACTGCGGCAGCGGAAGCTCTAAAGACCGAAAATACAAGTTTGCGAGACGCCAACGCCACCTTGCTGCAAAACCTTACGAGTTTTTCCGAACTTTCCAAGAAAAGCAGTGATAACGTAAACAAAACCTTGCAGGCTCTGGAACAAAAAGAAAAGCATCTTAGAGGAATCAATCAGATGATTTCTAACAATGACTCTACCGCAATTGTGTTGTTGACCAAGATAAAACAAACTTTGGGAGAAAATGCAAACGCTGATTTTTCAGAAGGGGATGTGGTTCTTTCCAGCGGTTTGAGCACGCTTTTTGGTCCTGAAGGTTCAGTTGAGCTGACCGAAGAAGGAAACACTTGGTTGGCAAAAGTGTCCAAAATCATCAACGCTAACCCGGATAGAAAAACGGAAGTGGTCGGTTTGAACATCACAGGTGAGTTTGCCACGACCTACAATCAGGCAAATGCCGTGACCAAAAGATTGGCAGACTCCTTGGGAGTCGCTGCGGACAAATTGACGACCTCAGTGAAAGATGGTAACTTCAAAGAAGGTATCCAAATAAAACTCCGACCTGATTATGAAGGCTTTTATGGGAAGGTCAAAGAAAGTGTAAAAGTAGCCCAGTAGGTACTCTTCTTTTTTACTGTTTTCAAAAACAATGGGCGTGAGCCGGTGACGCGATTTAAGCTGTAAAAGCTTAAATATACCTTATACTTTTTCCACGTTTAGTTCGTTCTTGTATCTAGTAAATCAACAAAACCAAACCACTCATGACCGGAGATGACATTTTCCAACTTTTTGCCTATTTATTGCCTGCCGTTGTTACTGGAGCCATAGCCTTTTATTTTTTTAGGTTACACACCAAAAATGAAGACGGGCGAAGGCGATATTTACTTCATAAGGATGCGCAGAAAGATGCGCTGCCCATTCGTTTACAAGCCTATGAACGTATGGTTCTTTTTTTGGAAAGAATTTCCATCAACAGTTTAGTGGTCCGCGTGGCACCCCAAGGAAAGAATAAGAACGATTATGAAAATTTGCTGATCAAGCAGATCGAGACGGAATTTGAGCACAATCTCTCACAACAGATATACATGTCGGATGAATGTTGGAATATTATCAAGGCTGCTAAAAATGCAACCATCCAGATCATTCGTTCTGCCGGGATGAGCGAAACGGAGTCCCCGGACAAACTACGGGAGGACATCCTTAACCAAACCATGGAAAAACAATCGCCATCGTCCACTGCACTCTCTTTTATTAAAAAAGAGATAGGCGATTTGTGGTAGGTCATTCCATTTGCTCCGGGTCTATGGGACTGGTTTCCTCATTCTTGTTTTTAGCGTAGAGATACCCCCTTTTCCACCAGAGGGTCATACGTTCTTTATTAAAAATAAGTGAGTTTGTAGTGAGTACCGTAGGTGTATAATAAAAGTTGATAATCGCATCTTTCTGATTGGCGACCAATTTACCGATTCGTACATTTTGGTTTTCAATACGATCCAACATAAATTCAAAACTGGTCGTGATCAATTCAAAAGGACTTCTAACCGGCATCCTGTTCAAATAATTGACTTCAGTGCGAAGTACCACTACGTCCAACTCCGTAGCACCACGCTTCAAGGCCTCCTCAATAGGTACCAAGCTCCCTAAACCCCCATCGGCATATTCGCACCCATTCCTTTTGACCAGGCTCATAAAAGGCACATAGTTCGAAGAAATCCATACCCAGTCACAAAATTCTTTATAGGTGCAATCGTTGATTGATTTGTATTCTACTTGGTTCATGGACAGATTCGATACGGTCACCACAATATCGCTGTTTCCGTTTTTAAGCGTATTGAATTCCTTTTCAGTGATGGACTCATGGATAAGCTCCCGCAAGCTCTCACTTTCCCCAAACGTTTTTTTCCCTCTGATAAAATTTTTGAAAACGTTCCAATGATTAATGGCAATAAGCTCTACGCCATACTTTTTTCTAATGATAAAGGGGCAATTGTTAAAAATGGTGTCTTGGTTGACCGAGGAGTAAATTTCTTTGATTTTATCGAGCTTGTTCAGGGCCAAATGGGAAATTAAAAGACTTCCTGTAGACGTGCCGATGAACAGATCGTACTTATGCTTCGCCTCCTGTATCAAAAATTGCGACACGCCACCGGCAAAGGCCCCTTTACTACCTCCTCCAGAAATGACCAAGGCCCTCATTTGCCCAAAGTTTTATCCACATACTCGCGTTCTTTTTGATTCAAAGAAGTATATATTGACTTAAGTCGTTCTGGATTTCCATCTCCTTTCAAAAACTCCTTTAAAATCTTTCGACATGATTTTTTAAAATACCATACATGATGATTACATGCCTTTATCAAATTCTTCAAACAATCGTCGGACAAAGCGCCCAAGTTCTCTAAATATTGAAAGGCCAAGAGTCGCACCTCAAAATGATATTTGGGATGGGTATATCCGCTCAGTTCAGCATAAAAACTGCTCTTTTCAGAATCGGTGTATCCGTCCGTGGACAATGCCAAAACAAGCCATAGCAAACGGACATTTTTGTTGGGCAAACCCTGGATCCCATTGGTTTTGGTGAGATATCTTTTTCTATTTTCAGGATAGGTCATCCATAATGCGGCCAAAGCGTTCTCGTTGGTGACGTAACTTCTATCTTCCAACAGCGATTCTACAGGCTCTATTGGATATGAATTGATATTTTCCACCGAAGCGACAAACTCACGGCGTAGCTCCAATGATTCACCATCCAGCACTTCTGCAAGTAGCATTCTTGGCAAAATACGCCAATGTCTTCGTACGAGTTCTCTTTTAAAGAATACCGTGCTGCTGTTGGCATGCCAATACTTCTGAAAATCGACGTCATCGCTTTGTATCCGGTCAAACTCATCTTCCAAGTCAAAAAATAGCGTTAGGGAGGGTGATTTTTTTCTTAAAAATGCTTGAGCAGATTTCAGAGGAAATTCTGAATTTTGAAGCCAAGTTTCTTCAAAATCCAAAAGCTTCATCCCCGAAGCTTTTCGCATTTCCCATAAAAAATCGGAAAGGGTAACATTTTTAAAGGCATACTTTTCCAAATAATTACGAATGCCTTCCTTGAACACAAGGTCCCCTACCCGTTCCTTGAGCATAATCAAGGCCCAAGCCCCTTTTTCATAAAATGTGAGACTACCAGCGTTGGGATTGGTCAACGCCTCTCCATTTCCAGCTTCTGAAAACTTGGCCAAAGCAGAAGCCGTCTCCCATAATTTCCAGTAAAAGTAGTCGTCCCCAAAGATTTCTTTTTCGGCCAAATAAGCGTAATAGGTAGCAAAACCTTCATGCAACCAATGATGTTCGCCACTTTGTTCCGTGACTAAATTACCAAACCATTGATGGGCCAATTCGTGGGCATTCACGTTAACATAGTTTTTATCCACAAAGGCAATGGAATCTATCATGAACGAGTTTGAAAAAAAAGTGGTCCCTGTATTTTCCATGCCGGCATATAAAAAATCTTGAACGGGTACCTGTTTGTAGTTTTGCCATGGATAGGGAACTCCAATTTCGTTTTCAAAAAAATCAAAAATTCGTTTGGTATACCGAAAGGTCGGCTCAAACTTTGTACTATCCTGAAGCTCATAGTATAGCTCAATCGGTATTCCCGACGAAGAGATTTCTTCCTTTTTTTCAAACATACCAATGGCAAACGCCAAAAGATAACTACTCATGGGACGCTGCATGTCATACCGCCAAATTGTTGTATCCCCTTCCATTTTTTTCTCCAACAATTTTCCATTTGCGACCACATAATAGCCACTTTCAAAATTTATATTGAGGTCGAATTCCACTTTTTCATTCATATCATCAAAACTGGGCAACCAATGACTGGTGTATTTGCCCTGACCCTGCGTCCATATTTGATTTTGAAATCGATTGTCATTTTCCCATCCAATAAAATATACCGTTTGTTTTGGTTGGCATCGATACTGTATTTGAACACTATGGGAAGTGCCTTTCTTGAATTTTTTATTCAATATCAAGTGTCTCGAAGTGTTTTCATACCGAGTAGCAACACGGTCCAATAGCAATGTTTCAATATCCATATTTTTAGCATCCCAAAAGAGCGAATCCACATCCTTGAGAACATTGAAATCATACAATACTTTACCAGAAATTGTTTTGGATACCAAATCAAAGGCGATGTGGATTTTTCCATGGGTGAAATCCACGCCATCTTGAATTTGGGATATAAGAACTTGATGAAGTAAGAAAAGGACAACTATGGGAAATTGCTTCATGGTTCAAGTATAGCAAAAGTCTTTCCAAATTACATATTTTCGTTTGATGAACTCCAATTTTCTTCAGACACCGATTACCTATCTCAAAAATGTAGGACCCAATCGCGCCGAAGTCTTGCAAAAGGAATTGGGCATCTATTTGTTCAAAGATCTGCTTCAGCTTTTTCCGAACCGTTATCTGGACAAAACGCAATACTACACCATAGACCAATTGCAAAACAGTGGAGCGGATGTTCAGGTGGTAGGAAAAATTATCCACATCAAGACCGTAGCCCAGAAACGCGGTAAGCGCTTGGTGGCAACTTTTGGGGATGGCACGGGGCAAATGGAACTGGTCTGGTTTCGTGGACATAAATGGATACGGGAAAATCTGAAGTTAAATGAACCCTACATT
Source organism: uncultured Allomuricauda sp. (assembly GCF_937884665.1). Lineage (GTDB taxonomy): Bacteria > Bacteroidota > Bacteroidia > Flavobacteriales > Flavobacteriaceae > Flagellimonas. The sequence continues at coordinate 27,098 of NZ_CAKZYF010000051.1, forward strand.
GTTTTTGGAAGAGTTTCGCGCTATGGAAATATGCTTTCTATGCCCCATCCAGAAATGGAACTCTTGGCCGTACATCAAAAAGGGCTTAAAATTGCTATGCAACCCATTTATCCTTCCACTGAAAAGTTAAGCGCCCGTGGGATTACCAATAAAGTATTGAGTCAGATGATCCAGCAACTTTTTATAGATTGTAAAGGACAATTTCCAGAGGTGCTGTCCCCAAAAATCCTAGAAGAACTCAAGCTGATTTCCAAAAGTGATGCTTTGTTGAACATCCATTTTCCAAAGAACCAAGAATTATTGGCCAAGGCACAATTCCGCTTAAAATTCGAGGAGCTTTTCTTCGTGCAACTACAACTCATCTCAAAAATAATACTTCGCAAAAAGAAAATAAAAGGCATGCCTTTTACCAATGTGGGCAATTACTTTAATACCTTTTTCAAAAAGCACCTTCCCTTTGAGCTTACCAGCGCCCAAAAAAAAGTAATCAAGCAAATCAGAAATGATCTAGGGAGCAACGCGCAGATGAATCGCCTTTTACAAGGCGATGTGGGATCCGGTAAAACCATCGTGGCGCTTTTGTGTATGCTCCTGGCCATGGACAATGGTTTTCAAGCCTGTCTTATGGCGCCCACAGAGATATTGGCGCAGCAACATTATATAGGTCTCAAGGAACTATTAGGTGATCTGGAGGTACAAATCGAATTATTGACCGGGTCTACCAAAAAATCAAAGCGAAAAACAATTCATGAAGATTTAGAGAATGGACAACTCCACATTTTAATCGGCACCCATGCCATCCTGGAAGATGTTGTTCAATTTAAAAATTTGGGCTTGGCCATTATCGACGAACAACATCGTTTTGGTGTGGCGCAGCGCTCCAAACTTTGGCATAAAAATGAAACCCCACCCCATATTTTGGTAATGACCGCGACGCCCATACCACGTACGTTGGCGATGAGTGTTTACGGGGATTTGGATATTTCCGTAATTGATGAGCTACCACCTGGAAGGAAACCGGTGAAAACCGTCCATCGTTTTGATTCGAATCGATTACAAGTTTTTCGGTTTATCAAAGATGAAATCAAAAAAGGCCGTCAAGTTTATGTGGTATATCCCTTAATTCAGGAATCCGAAGCCTTGGATTATAAAGATCTTATGGACGGCTACGAAAGCATTGTGCGGGATTTTCCTTTGCCGGAATACCAAATCTCCATCGTCCATGGGAAAATGAAGCCTTTAGACAAGGACTATGAAATGCAACGCTTCGTAAGGGGAGAAACCCAGATCATGGTGGCCACCACGGTCATAGAAGTGGGAGTAAATGTCCCCAACGCTTCGGTCATGATCATTGAGAGTGCTGAACGCTTTGGGTTATCCCAGTTACACCAGCTTAGAGGTCGGGTTGGCCGAGGAGCGGAACAGAGCTTTTGCATTCTTATGACGGGTCATAAACTGTCCCAGGATTCCAAAACCCGTTTAGAGACCATGGTACAGACCAATGACGGATTTGAGATTGCCGAAGTGGACCTCAAGCTCCGAGGCCCTGGAGACCTTATGGGTACCCAACAGAGCGGAGTGCTCAACCTTAAAATAGCGGATATCGTAAAAGACAATCCCATTTTAAAAACTGCCCGCTATCATGTAATTCAATTACTTAAAGAGGACCCTGGATTGGAAAAGGAAATAAATCTACCTATAAGAAAAGCCTACCAAAACGTTGTTCAGAACAAGGCTATCTGGAATTACATCAGCTAAAAAATGCCTGGAACGTTCCAGGCATTCCATAACCTGATAAGAATGCAAGCTCAGTTGATTCCCTCTCCTTTTTCCGCTTTTGCGATATTGGCCGCCACTCGGTCCTTATTGGCTTGAGCTGGTGCATTTTCCAAGGCTATCTTCAAGTGTTTCAATGTGGACTTGTTATCTCCCAAGGCTGAGTATCCCCGTGCCAGGCCATAGTGCACTGGCCAAGTGTCCTTATGGGTTTTGGCATTCCATTTAAAAACTTCGAGCGCCTCGTCCGACTTGCCTTGAGTAATCAACTGCCTCCCATATCCATGTACTTGGAAAACGGTTCCTAACGGCATGGCCTCTTTCATCAATGCCTTAGCTTCGTCCGTTTTTCCCTGTTTGGCCAATATCTGCGATTTGATACTGAGATTATTGAAGGTTTTCTGGCTAAAGAATTTACCTGCAATGGCGGCATCCGCCCAAACAAGCGCCTCATCCAAATCCCCATCGTTGTTCAACGCAAAGTTTGCCGCCTGTTCCCAACTTTGTCGACTAAAACCAGGGGTGCCCTGTAACTGTTTGCGAACTTCTGTCAAGACATTGTTGGTTACGTTGGTCTCTATTTTAAAGGGAATTTGCTTTTTCTCCCAATCCAAAGAAACAACAGCTGAGTTTGCGTCCACTGATTCAAATCCAAAAGTAAGTTGTTCTACATGGGGAATTTCCTGGGTTTCCACCTCAACTTGAAGTACATCTTCCTCAGGATTATAAAAATAACTTCCCCAAGCACTGTAGTTCTTGGAGAAGATAATAGTTGCCGTATTATCCTGGTTTACCACCATGTGTAGGCCATACTTTCCTGCTGGAAGTGCTTTGCCCCCAATGGTTAAATCGTGGGTTGTCTTGAAGATGGTATTTTCATTGGCCCCGGCTCGCCAGGGAGACTCTTTAGCAGTACCAAAACCCAAATTGTTCATTCCGAAGGGTACCAAACTACCCCAGATTTCACGTCCGTTTACACTAGGTCTCGAATACACTATGGTAACATCTGTATTTCCTATACGTTGCATCACTTCTGCCATCTGACTGCCACGGGGCAAAAAATCCAGTTGGGCGAAGGAAACTGTGGACACACTAAAAATTGCTAAGAAAACAAGGGCGCTAAACGCCGAATAACATTTCTTCATTGGTTCGTTTTTGATTTTTGTTAATGAATAAACTGAAAGATTGTCCTCTAAAGTAAAAAGGACAGAAAAGACAGGACGTTACAACTCTGTTAAATTCATTTTTAACTTGTTAAATTTCAGAGCATTAAAATCAAAACGATAGCAAGGTGGCTATTTTGTTAATTTATCTATCAATTGTGCCAGTAAATCCTTATCGGGATTTCCTTTCCCTTAAAAAATGGAGAAAAAACGTTTAAAAGTAATTTACAGTACGTATTTGAAGTAACCCGTTTCTTCCCCAAAATCCATAAAAAATGTATCAAGAAAACGGGAAAGCAGGTTTGAACGTCGTAATTTTTTACACTTTCTTTTGACTGCTACCTCCCATAAAGGTACTTTTATCAGCTTAACCAATTTAGGATACTGGATAATGAGCAGAACGCTATTTGATAAAGTGTGGGATTCCCACGTGGTCCAGAACATTGAAAATGGACCTGACGTGCTTTTTATCGATAGGCACCTTGTCCATGAGGTCACGAGTCCCGTTGCTTTTCTCGGTCTAAAGAACAGAGGCATCAAAGTACTCTACCCGAAACGAACTTTTGCCACAGCGGACCACAACACACCCACTAGAAACCAGCATTTACCCGTAAAGGACAAGCTTTCCGCCAATCAATTGAAAGCTCTGGAAGAAAATGCCAAAGCACATGGTGTGTCCTACTGGGGATTGGGACACGAAAAGAACGGTATTGTACATGTAATCGGACCGGAAAATGGCATAACTGTACCTGGAGCGACCATAGTTTGTGGAGACTCCCACACCTCAACCCATGGCGCTTTCGGGGCAATCGCTTTTGGAATCGGAACCAGTGAGGTAGAAATGGTACTGTCCACGCAGTGCATTATGCAGCCGAAACCAAAAAGTATGCGCATTTCAGTGAACGGAGAACTCAACCAAGCGGTTACGCCCAAAGATGTGGCGCTTTACATCATCTCAAAACTTACTACCTCGGGAGCTACGGGATATTTTGTAGAATATGCCGGAGACGTTTTCAAAAATATGTCCATGGAAGGTAGAATGACCGTTTGTAACCTCAGTATTGAGATGGGTGCTCGGGGCGGTATGATTGCACCCGATACCACAACCTTCGAATACATTATGGGAAGGGAGTTCACCCCCAAAGGAAAAGACTGGGAGAAAGCTATGGCGTACTGGGATACCCTAAAAACAGATACCGATGCGGTCTTTGATAAAGAAATTTCCTTTGATGCCCGAGATATTGAACCCATGATAACCTTTGGAACAAATCCAGGTATGGGCATTGGAATACAAAGTGGTATCCCAACGGCCAAAGCTATTGAATCCGGCGCGGCCACCTACCAAAAATCATTGGCCTACATGAATTTTAATGAAGGAGAGGCCATGATCGGCAAACCGATAGATTTTGTCTTCCTAGGAAGTTGCACCAACGGCCGGATAGAAGATTTCAGGGCGTTTGCCTCCATAATCAAGGGAAGAAAAAAAGCAGAAAACGTTACCGCTTGGTTGGTACCGGGTTCGCACAAGGTAGAGGAAGCGATCAGGAACGAAGGTATTTTGGATATTTTACATGAATCCGGTTTTGAACTGCGTGAACCTGGCTGTTCGGCTTGTCTGGCCATGAATGACGATAAGATTCCCGCAGGAAAATACGCAGTGAGTACCTCCAACCGTAATTTTGAGGGTAGACAGGGGCCCGGAGCACGTACCTTGTTAGCCAGCCCACTGGTCGCGGCCGCAGCGGCCGTTACCGGCAAGGTAACTGACCCTAGGGAGCTTATGGAGCTTCAGGAAGTCTAAATCAAAACTAAAAGAAATGGCATACGATAAATTCAACGTATTGACAAGCAATGCCGTTCCACTCCCTATAGAAAATGTGGACACCGATCAGATTATTCCTGCCCGGTTTTTAAAGGCAACCGAACGGAAAGGTTTTGGGGACAATTTATTTAGAGACTGGCGATTTAATCCGGACAACACCCCAAAAGAACACTTTGTGCTCAACAATTCCATGTATGGTGGCAGAATTTTAGTGGGTGGTAAAAACTTTGGTTCGGGATCCTCACGGGAACATGCGGCATGGGCGGTCTACGATTACGGCTTCCGCTGTGTGGTTTCCAGTTTCTTTGCTGATATTTTCCGTAATAATTGTTTGAACATCGGTGTATTACCGGTACAGGTCACGGCCGAGTTTCTGGACACTATTTTCAAAACGATCGAAGCCAATCCAAAAACCGAGCTACAGGTCAATCTTCCGGAACAGACCATTACGCTTTTGGAAACGGGTGAAAGCGAGAGCTTTCAAATCAATGAATATAAAAAGCAAAATATGTTGAACGGTTTCGATGATATTGACTATTTGCTGAACATAAAAGATAACATCCAAAAGTTTGCTCAAAACACCCCGCTCTAACCTTCTCTAAAACTGATTGGGACCACGAAAATGAAAACAAGAACGGTTGAAATCATGGACACCACCCTAAGGGATGGTGAGCAAACCTCCGGTATATCTTTTTCCGCTTCGGAAAAACTCACGCTGGCCAAATTACTATTGACAGAATTAAAAGTGGGCCGTATCGAAGTAGCTTCCGCGCGCGTATCCGAAGGAGAGTTCACTGCGGTAAAACAAATTACGGACTGGGCAAAAACCGAAGGGTATATTTCAAGGATTGAAGTACTGACCTTTGTGGACCAAGGGATTTCATTAAAATGGATGCAAAATGCTGGAGCCGAAGTCCAAAACTTACTTACCAAAGGTTCCTTAAATCACTTGACACACCAATTAAAGCAGACCCCGGACGAACATTTTTCGGCAATTGGTGAAGTTATCTCCAAAGCCCAAAAAATAGGTTTCGAAACTAATGTTTATCTAGAAGATTGGAGCAACGGCATGCGAAATTCCAAGGATTATGTCTTTCAGTTCCTTGATTTTCTTTCCAAACAACCGATAAAACGCGTTTTACTCCCAGACACTTTAGGGGTACTCACCCATTTTGAAACAAGGGATTTTATCAAACAAATCGTAGAACGTTATCCTACTACACATTTTGACTTCCATGGGCATAACGACTACGACCTAAGTGTAGCCAATGTTCTAGAAGCGTTAAAAGCAGGATGCCACGGTTTGCACTTAACGGTCAACGGAATGGGAGAACGCGCCGGAAATGCACCCTTAGCGAGCGTGGTGGCCGTGGTCAACGATTTTATACCTGAAGTAGAAATAGGGGTCAAAGAATCCTCCCTTTATAAGGTCAGTAAGTTGGTGTCTGCCTTTACTGGATTTGGCATTCCGGTCAACAAACCTATAGTAGGGGATAATGTATTTACGCAAACTGCTGGAATACACGCTGATGGAGACAATAAAAAGAATCTTTACTTTAATGATTTATTGCCCGAGCGTTTCGGAAGAAAGCGTAAATACGCCCTAGGCAAAACATCGGGAAAAGCGAACATTCAAAAAAATTTGCAAGAGCTTGGATTAACGTTGAACGACTGGGAATTAAAAAAAGTGACCGAACGCATTATCGAGCTTGGCGATAAAAAGGAAAGAGTTACCAAAGATGACCTGCCCTATATCATCTCTGATGTTTTGGATACCGATTGGCATAAGCAGCGTGTTTTTGTAAAATCCTATGTACTGACACATTCCAAAGGATTGAAGCCCTCCACTACCCTTTCCATTGAAATAGATGGAAAATCCTATGAAGAAAATGCACAAGGCGATGGTCAGTTCGATGCTTTTATCAACGCCTTACACAAGGTGTACCAAAAGGAAGGGGTCGAGCTACCCAAATTGGTGGATTATGTGGTTCGAATTCCCCCAGGAAGTACCTCGGATGCCCTTTGTGAAACCATAATAACTTGGAAAACCAAAGAGAAAGACTTCACTACGCGCGGATTAGACTCAGACCAGACGGTATCCGCTATTAAAGCAACTGAAAAGATGCTCAACCTTTTTTAAACAAAACCAAAAAATGAAGTTCAATATTGCTCTTTTAGCAGGAGATGGGATCGGACCCGAGGTAATCGACCAAGCCATTAAAGTCTGTGATGCGGTCGCCTTCAGATTCAATCATCAAATAACTTGGAAACCCGCCTTGACCGGAGCTGCCGCGATAGATGCGGTAGGAAACCCATATCCCGATGAAACCCATGAGATTTGTATCGCCGCAGACGCGGTTCTGTTCGGTGCGATTGGGCATCCAAAGTATGACAATGACCCGTCTGCAAAAGTCCGACCGGAACAAGGTTTGCTAAAGATGCGTCAAAAGTTAGGGCTTTTTGCAAACGTACGGCCGACGTTCACTTTTCCTTCCCTAATTGATAAATCCCCTCTAAAAAAGGAGCGTATCGAAGGAACCGATTTAGTGTTTTTAAGAGAGTTGACCGGAGGAATATACTTCGGAAAAAGGGGACGTGAGGATGAAGGCAACACAGCCTATGATACGTGTACCTATACCCGCGCCGAAGTGGAACGCCTGGCACGCAAAGGCTTTGAAATGGCGCGACAGCGATCAAAAAAGTTATGTTGTGTGGACAAAGCAAACGTGTTAGAGACTTCACGCCTGTGGCGTGAAACCGTTCAAGGTTTAGAGCAGGATTATCCAGATATCGCTGTAACCTACGAATTTGTGGATGCCGTGGCCGTGCGAGTGAGTCAGTGGCCCAGTACGTACGACGTGCTCATAACCGAAAATTTATTTGGTGATGTGTTGACCGATGAAGCCTCCGTAATTTCGGGCTCCATGGGACTCATGCCTTCTGCATCCTTGGGAGAAAAAACTTCGCTATTTGAACCCATTCATGGTTCCTATCCGCAGGCGGCGGGAAAGAATATCGCGAATCCCCTGGCAACGGTACTTTCGGCAGCCATGATGTTCGAAACCGCATTTGGCTTGGTTGAGGAAGCCGCTGCGATACGTGAGGTAGTCAATCAATCCCTTGCCCACGGTATAGTAACCGAAGATCTTTCCAATGGAGGGAAATCCTATGGGACCCGCGAAGTTGGTGATTGGTTGGCAGCCACCATTTAATTCATACCTCCCATTTATCTGTGGCCCAAAGCCCAAAAATCCACAAAGTCCCTGATTGAGAGGTATCCTGGCTTCATCCATTATCCGACAATACGGCCCTGATTGAGCATCCAAATCAGGGTTTGGAGTAAAATCTGCTTGCTCAATTCATATCCTGTATTCGTCAATCCGTATCCTACATCTGTCAATTTTCATCTCCCAAACAGGTATTCGGAACCTACTTTTAGGTTGATAAACTTGTTTATGATGATACTTAAAAACACCCATCAACTTTTATACGTATTAGTTCTCAATCTTACATTTCTTCTTTTACCGACGGGCACCATGGCCCAAAAAAAGATAAAGCCAATTAAAAATTCGGTCGCGTGGAGGTATACCATTGCCCCTAAAGCACCTTTAGAAGCTCACTTGAAAACCTATCAAATCAAAGTGGATACCGACTTGAACCCTATGGATTTAAGTGATGAAATGGCTTGGTCCCATGCTATTGGGGAAATGGATTCCAGAGAGAAAGAACAGTTGAAACAAAAGGCTATCGCAGATACGTTGCGCGTATGGAGCAATCGATATATAGGATTAAAATCCCAACCCTTTGTGCAGACGGAGACCAACCCTGATTTTGTTATTTCCCTAAGTACGATGTCCTATGCTATAGAAAATGTGCAGTTAGATGTTGATTTTTCCGATATGGAAAGTGCGATATGCAATGTCAATGCCGTTGCCCGATTGACCGTACTCAACAAGGAGGGTTCTGTTCTTTTGGATAAAACCATAAGGTATTACGTTGACGAACTGGAACAATCGACACTACTTCCCATCCGTCACTTTATGCTCAATCCGGTTTTTAAACTGAAATACAATTTAAAAAAGAAGCCTGAAAAGAAAAAAAAGTTATTGGAGCGAAAACTTAAAAAGTATGAGGCAGTGGTGTTGGAATACTTTTTTCAAAAAAGCGGTAAACTTCTCAGGGAAAATTATACCGAACAACAGGTCGAGGCCTATGCGGTAACCTACGGTATAAAAAATAAGGGACATGAAGCGTTGAACGAGGCCAGTCATTCTGCCAAAAGCGCCATTAATTCCCTTTCAGCACTTAGCGAAAAAAAACGGAAAAGCCTTCAAGCCGTACGACCAGAAATCAGAAATTCCATGGATTATTGGCAAGATAAATTGGAGCGCACCACCCATCAGGATATTCAAAAATACCTTTGGGCCAATCTGTCCTTGGGGCATCTACTTTTGGACAACACGGTAGAGGCCAGAAATTATCTACTGATGATTCCCGAATCTAAGACACTTGGTGAAAAAACCCATTTTCAAGGAGGTTTTGACTATTTTTTGAATGGTCTTTCCGAAGCCATCTCGCTAAAAGAACAGTTTGGTGAACTTGCCCAGATTCAATAGCGTATTGGATTGTTGTACACCCTAAAGGATATAATCCGTACTTAAAAAATTGCTCACCTTGGCCTCCATAAGTTGTCCAATGGTTTCGTTGTTCAATTCGGTATCCTTAAATGCTACGAAAGTACGTATGGAAAATGAGCGAAGGGCATCATTTACACTGAGCGTAGACTGGGCTGAATCTTTTCGACCCGTAAATGGATACACATCGGGGCCACGCTGACAAGAACTATTGAGATTAACCCGACACACCAAATTTGCCAAGGTATCAATCAAAGGTGACAGCGCATAGACATCTTTGCCAAAAAGGCTCACTTGCTGTCCATAATTTGACGCTGCCATATCATCCAGCGGTTGTGAAATGTCTTCAAATGAAATTACGGGAATGATCGGCCCAAATTGCTCATCTTCATACACCTTCATATCCTTCGTGGTGGGATATACAATGGAAGGCCAGATGAAATTCGGTACGCGCTTCCCACCATTTTTATTGACTATTTTGGCTCCTTTTTCAAGTGCGTCATCCAATAATTCCTGAATATAATCCGGTTTTCCAGGTTCAGGTAAGGGGGTCAAGTCTATCCCTTCATCCCAAGGATTACCGAACTTTAACGTATCAACCGCCTTGGCGAATTTTTTTAAAAACTCTTTTTTGATTTCCTCATGAACATAGATGATTTTTAACGCGGTACAGCGCTGCCCATCATACGAAAGTGTTCCAGAAATGCATTCTTTAACAGTAAGGTCCAAATCGGCATCCGGCAAAATAATCGCGGGATTTTTGGCTTCCAAGCCCAATACCTGTCTCAAACGATTACTCTTAGGATGTTGGTTTACCAACGCATTGGCGGAAGAACTATGTCCGATAAGTGCCAGTACATCCACTTTGCCTGTTTTCATGATGGGTCCTGCAATAGCCCTACCTCGACCAAACAAAATATTGACAACTCCTTTTGGGAAACTGGTCTGAAAGGCCTCAAGTAGTGGAGCAATCAATAATACGCCATGTTTGGCAGGTTTAAAAATGGTCGTATTGCCCATTATCAAGGCAGGAATCAGCAGGGTAAAGGTTTCGTTCAAGGGATAGTTGTAAGGTCCCAAGCACAAAACAATCCCAAGTGGCCCTCTGCGAATGTGGGCATAAACGCCTTGATATTTTTCAAACTTTGCGGAATTTCGGTCCAGTGTTTTGTATGCTTCAATGGTATCATAGATGTAGGTAACCGTCCTATCGAATTCCTTGTACGAATCTGGTTGGGACTTACCAATTTCCCACATCAATAATTTAACAACTTCTTCCCGTTTCTCTTCCATTTTTTTTACAAAGGTCTCCATGCATTCAATTCTATCCTTGACCTTCATTGTGGGCCATAGACCTTTGCCTTGGTCCCATGCCGTGGTAGCAGCATCAAGTGCCTCCATAGCTTCAGACTCTTGATTTGTAGGGATACTGCCCAGAATGGTTTTTTGATATTCTTTAGTGGAAGATATTGTAGAGAATATCTCAGATGTAGGACCATCCCAATCTTTTAGCTCTCCATTCACCAAATAGTGACGTAGGTGGATCGGCTCTTTAATTTGCAGGTTTTCTGGTATCGCGGGTAAACTTTCCATTTTCATTAATTTCTTCGAAAGTTACAAATTTTGTTTAATAAAATTAATATTTTGTTAAACATAATCGAAAAGCGAAAGGGACTTCCCTGCGTATCGCTTTCTTAACCCGACTTGACTTGAGCCTAATCCGTTTTAGCAGCATTGCGAACCCTATAATTAATCTCGCAAACCACTTTGGGTCACTACCAGGGAAGATACCGGTGTAAGAAAAGCTATAATTGAGCGCTGTGTGGGTCTTAAACAATAGGTTTCATTGCCGTCATCGATTCCCGAAGCTGGGCGCCTATGATTTCTACGGGATGTTCCCGTATGGCTTTGTTTACAGTGATTAATTTCATATTATCCACTCCATTACCCGTATCCGTGCCATAGGCATTTCCTATAATATCGGTGTCCACAGTTTTCATAAAATCCTCTAATAGGGGTTTACAGGCATGGTCAAATAGATAGCATCCATACTCAGCGGTATCGGAAATGACCCGATTCATTTCAAACAGTTTCTTACGGGCGATGGTGTTGGCAATCAAAGGTGTTTCATGTAGGGATTCATAATACGCTGATTCATCAATAATTCCAGATTGAACCATCGTTTCAAATGCCAGTTCAACTCCGGATTTAACAAAAGCGATCATCAATACTCCGTGGTCGTAATACGCTTGTTCGGAAATATCGTGAGGGCCTGCTGGCGTTTTTTCAAAAGCAGTTTCGCCTGTTGCAGCACGCCAATCCAATAGGTTTTTGTCACCATTGGCCCAATCCTCCATCATCGTTTTGGAAAAGTGGCCACTCATTATATCGTCCATGTGTTTTTGAAACAGCGGTCTCATAATTTCCTTAAGTTCTTCAGCTAGGTCGAAGGCCTTTATCTTGGCCGGGTTCGACAAACGGTCCATCATATTGGTAATACCGCCCTGATTTAGGCCTTCTGTAATCGTTTCCCAACCGTATTGAATCAATTTGGAAGCAAAACCAGCGTCTATACCCTTTTCAATCATTTTGTTGAAAGAAAGAATGGAACCGGTCTGCAACAATCCGCAAAGAATGGTCTGCTCCCCCATTAGATCAGATTTAACCTCTGCCACAAAAGAAGACTCCAACACCCCCGCTTTGTGTCCTCCCGTTCCTGCCGCATACGCTTTGGCTTGTTCCAAACCCTTCGCCTCAGGATCATTTTCAGGGTGAACCGCAATTAAAGTGGGCACGCCAAAACCTCTTTTGTATTCTTCCCTGACCTCGGAACCAGGACTTTTCGGAGCAACCATGATTACTGTGAGGTCCTTACGAATCTGCATTCCTTCTTCCACAACATTGAATCCATGGGAATACGACAACGTAGCTCCTTTTTTCATGAGCGGCATGACCGCCCCTACTACTTTAGTATGTTGTTTGTCAGGTGTCAAATTGATTACCATATCCGCAGTCGGAATCAGTTCGTTGTAAGTACCCACCGTAAAATTGTTCTCCGTGGCATTTTTATAGGATTGTCTTTGTTCCTGTATTGCAGCCTCCCGTAAGGCGTATGAAATGTCAAGGCCGGAATCGCGCATGTTCAAGCCCTGGTTCAGTCCTTGAGCGCCACACCCGATTATCACAATTTTTTTCCCTCTCAGTGCGTTTACACCATCATTGAATTCCCAGGGTTCCATAAATCTACATTTGCCCAATTGGGTCAACTGGTCTCTTAGGGACAGGGTATTGAAGTAATTTGTCATTTTCAGTTTTTGATTAAGTGCTTTATTGGTTTTGAAATTCCGCCAAAATATCGGTTATGGGCATACTGGCCTTGGTTACCGCGATCCTTCCTGATCGCACAAACTGCATGATTCCATACGGTTCCAACGCATCATGCATTTCATCAATTTCATGTCTGCGCCCTGTTTTGGCCAAAACAAAGAAATCTCTGGAGACCGTAACAATTTGAGAGTTGCTCTCTTTGATGATATTTTGGATTTGTCGTTCATCAAACAGCAGACTTGAGGCTATCTTAAAAAGCGCGGATTCTTGATAGATCGTCTCTTCATCTGTGTGATAAAATGCCTTTATTACCTCTATCTGTTTTTCAATCTGTGCCACGATTTTCCGTGTCCAGTTTTCGGTCGTATAGACAACGATGGTGAACTTTGAAACATTCTCAATTTCTGATTTTGAAACATTTAGACTCTCAATATTAATGTGTCGCTTTAAAAATATTCCAGAAATTCTATTCAATAGTCCTACGTTATTCTCAGAGTATACCGATATGGTGTACCATTTATTTTCCATATTCATCTACTTTAACGGCTATAATCACTCCCGTTGACCAATCCATATTTGTGATTTTCAAACCTCTTTTTGATTCCAGGTCCCCTATCAATGTCTTTGCCTTTTCCCCATGTCCTTTCGGCCAATTGGGCTGTTCAACCATATCATCTATCACATAAAAACCCCCTACGTTTAGCAGGTTCAAGGTGCTATCCAAGAGACTATATTTTCCAGGCCAGGCATCTGCAAATATCAAATCGAAATTCGGACCCTTATATCCGGATAACCAACCTTCACCGTCTACGCATAACAGTTCTAATCTATTTTCACCGAAAAAATTTTGTTTGGCAAGATCGACAAGTTCCATATCCGAATCCAAACTTATCATCTTGGAATTCGAATCCATGCCGTCCAGCATCCAAGCCAATGATAAGCCCATACCCGTGCCCAATTCTAGAAAAATACCGTTTGGTTTTGAAGCTACGAGCGTTCTTAGCATTGAACCTACCTTACTGTCTGAGGGCATAGTAAAACCCCTAGCTTCGGATTGCTCTAACAAGCATGGATAAACGGCAGGTGTATGTAGCATATTCAGGGCATTCATTATTCCAACCTGATATCTGAAACGGAAGCCCCGGAGGGTATCATCGGGAAAACGTTATCTTCTTTTTCCACACGGACTTCCAAAAAATAGGGGTCCTTAGATGAAATCATTTCAGTAACGGCCGATTCCAGCTCATTTCTTTCTGTCACTCTCTTGGAGGTAATGTGGTATCCTTCGGCAATTTTTACAAAATCCGGGTTGGTCATTACTGTGGAAGCATATCGGCTCTCAAAGAACAACTCTTGCCACTGTCTCACCATGCCTAAATGGTCATTGTTCAGCACCACAATTTTCACGGGAACATTATGTTGGAAAATAACCCCAAGTTCCTGTATGGTCATTTGGTAACCTCCATCGCCAATGACCGCTACCACTTCGCGATCCATTGCCCCCATTTTAGCACCGATGGCCGCAGGTAACGCAAAACCCATGGTGCCGAGGCCGCCCGAGGTTATGTTGCTTTTGGTCTGGGAAAATTTGGCATATCGACAAGCAATCATTTGATGCTGGCCTACGTCGGTAACAATTACGGCGTTGTTGTTGGATGCCTTATTGATATGTTCGATTACCTCGCCCATGGTCAATCCTGGCTTTGTAGGCTCGATATCTTTCTTTATGACCTTTTGATACTCCAAGTGATACTTTACATCAAATTCCTTGCGCCATTCCGAGTGCTCATTTGAATGAATCAAGGGCAATAACAAATCCAAGGTTTGTTTGGCATTTCCTAAAACGGCCACATCTGCCTTCACATTTTTGTCCACTTCCGCAGGGTCAATTTCAAAATGTATAATTTTGGCCTGCTTGGCGTACGTTTCCAGATTTCCGGTTACCCTATCGTCAAAACGCATTCCAATAGCTATCAAAACGTCACATTCGTTGGTGAGTACGTTGGGACCATAATTTCCATGCATTCCTACCATTCCCACATTCAATGGATGTGCGGTGTCCATCGCGGAAAGGCCCAAAATGGTCCACGCAGCAGGAATTCCCGCTTTCTCCACCAATGCTTTCAACTCTTCTTCAGCTTGCCCCAGTATTACGCCTTGACCATATACAATGTAAGGCTTTTTAGCTTGGTTTATCAAATCCGCAGCGGCCTCAAGGGCCTTTAAATCTGGTTCGGGGATCGGTTGATAACTTCGTACCCCAGTACACTTTTTGTATAAGAAATCCAGTTCTTCAAACTGTGCATTTTTCGTGATATCTATTAAGACCGGTCCAGGTCTTCCCGATTTTGCAATGTAAAAGGCCTTTGCAAAAATTTCAGGAATTTCAGATGCTTTTGTAATCTGATAATTCCATTTGGTGACAGGGGTGGATATTCCCACGATGTCCGTTTCCTGAAAGGCATCTGACCCCAGTAAATGACGGGGTACTTGTCCTGTAATGCATACCATTGGAGTGGAATCAATTTGGGCGTCTGCCAAGCCCGTAACCAAGTTTGTTGCTCCGGGTCCTGAAGTGGCCATGGCCACACCCACTTTGCCACTTACCCTGGCATATCCCTGCGCCGCATGGGTTGCCCCTTGCTCATGTCTTGTTAAAACATGGGTAAGTCTATCTTGAAATTTGTAGAGCTCATCATAGACCGGCATGATCGCTCCTCCGGGATATCCATAAATTAGGTCAACGCCTTCTTCCAGCAAACAATGTATGATTGCCTCTGCCCCACTTATACGAACAGCGGTTTTACTTGGCGCGTTTTTCTTTTGTGCATTTAATGTTTCCATATATCTTATTTTAAATGCGGGCCATTAGGTCAAATCAAATCCGTGACACACCCTTTGGATGCGGATGACACCATCTTGGCATATTTATATAAACTTCCTTTTTTTACTTTAAGGGGAGGTTGAATCCATTTTTCCCTTCTGGATTTTAACTCCTCTTCTGAAATATCTACTGATATGGTATTTTTCTCTGCGTCGATGGTAATAATATCCCCTTCTTGAATTAATCCAATGGTACCTCCTTCTTGTGCCTCAGGGGCGATGTGGCCCACAACAAATCCATGGGTCCCCCCTGAAAAACGTCCATCGGTAATCAAAGCGACTTCCTTGCCCAAACCTGCTCCCATTATTGCAGCTGTTGGCTTCAACATTTCCGGCATACCCGGCCCTCCTTTGGGACCTTCATAACGAATTACCACAACATTTCCTTTTTGGACCAAACCATTTTTGATACCATCATTGGCTTCGAACTCCCCATCAAATACGACCGCAGGACCGGAAAAATAGAGTCCTTCCTTGCCCGTAATTTTGGCAACTGAACCTTCGGAGGCCAAATTTCCATAAAGAATTCGCAAAAGCCCTGTCTCCTTTATAGGCTCATCCAAATCTTTTACTATTTCCTGTCCTTCATTCAAATCAGGTAGGCCCTCTAGATTTTCGGCGATGGTTTTTCCGGTAACGGTCAGACAGTCTCCGTGCAACATTCCTTTATTTAACATAAACTTCATAACAGCGGGTATACCTCCCACATTATGAAGGTCTTCCATCAGAAATCTACCGCTTGGTTTTAAATCGGCCAAGAAAGGAGTTGTATCGCTTATCCGTTGAAAATCATCCAATCCAAAATCAATTTCAGCTGCTTTGGCAATAGCTAGAAAGTGAAGTACGGCATTGGTGGACCCGCCCAATACAACAATTAAACGAACCGCATTTTCCAACGATTTCTTCGAGATGATATCCCGAGGTTTTATGTCGTTTTCCAAAAGGAAGCGCAATGCTTTACCTGCCTCTTGGGCATCACCCCTCTTATTGGCCCCGACTGCTGGATTTGAAGAACTGTAGGGCAATGACATTCCTAAGGCTTCGATTGACGAGGCCATGGTGTTGGCCGTATACATTCCTCCGCAGGCTCCTGCTCCCGGACAAGCATTTTGAATTACATTTTTGTACTCCTTCTCTCCTATGGTACCAGCAACTTTTTCACCCCAGGCCTCAAATGCGGAAACGACATCTAATTTTCGCTTATCCAAGCATCCAGAAGCAATCGTTCCTCCATAAACCATGATGGATGGACGATTCAATCGAATCATGGCCATAAGGGCCCCGGGCATATTTTTATCACAACCTACAACCGTTACCAAACCGTCATAGTTCATGGCTTGAACCACAGTTTCCATAGAATCTGCAATGATATCCCGGGAAGGAAGTGAATAACGCATTCCATAGGTACCCATTGAAATCCCATCGCTTACTCCAATGGTATTAAATATCAATCCAACCAAATCCGCATCCTTGGTCCCTTGTTTTACATATGTGGACAGGTCGTTTAAATGCATATTACAGGGATTGCCCTCATAACCCGTACTTCCGATACCTACTAAGGGCTTTTTCAAATCGTTCTCACTCAATCCTATAGCGTATAGCATGGCCTGCGCTGCGGGCTGGGTGGGATCTTGGGTTACGTTTTTGCTGTATTTATTCAATTCCATTAATAAATTTCTTCGAAATGTTATTTTTCACTGAAATTACTCTAACACCCAAAGATATGTCTTTCGCATACCCTATTTTTTTAACATAATGCCCACCTTCAAATCCATTCCAATAAATACTGTAATACCATATTGTAAATCAATACTTTAAGTTGAAATAAAATATCATATTCAATCCTTTTTTCCATGTTTTTGAACAAGGTCACCGGCAAGCGTCCAATATTGGAATTTGATTATTTTAAGCCAATGGAAAAAACAGTAAGCGATGCCTTAGCTT
>NZ_CAKZYF010000052.1 GCF_937884665.1 uncultured Allomuricauda sp.
CAGTGCTTCGGTAACCGCTGGGGTGGGGTCATCGGATAGGAAATCGTTGGTTGTCGTCAATCTTATCTGCTGCTGGGGCAATGGGCTGGTCACGTTCCTTTCCAGACCGCCCTGTATCACCAGCTTTGGGGGCGAGCTGGCCAAATCGATATCATCGGTGACATCGGTTTCACAGGCAAATACCAAAATACATCCCAAGGCCAAGATGTTTCGTTTAAAAGTTCTTTTTATCGTTTCCATCGGTGTGTGATTTTAAAATTTAAATTGATACGTGACAGAAGGCACAATGCCCAAAAAGGAAAACTTACTGGCTTCCGTGGTCCCCAAAGGGATATCGACATCATTGATTTCTTGAGTACGTTCCCTAAAAAAGATGGTGGCCGCGTTCTGGCGGTTGTACGCATTGGCAATACTGAATATCCATGTTCCGTTACCCCCTTTCTTCGGGTTCAGGGTAGCGGAAAGGTCCAATCTATGGAAGGCCGGCAAGCGGTTCCCGTTCCTATTGTCAAAGTCGGCCACAATGAGACCTTCCTGTTCAAACTTGCCCGTAGGGAAGGTCACTGGCCTTCCCGATCCATACACAAAATTGGCGCCGAATTCCCAGCGGTCGTTGAGCTTGTAAATCCCCACAAGGCTCACCTCATGGGTCTGGTCATTGTTAGCGGGGTAATATTCGTTGTTGTTGATGCCCAAAATCTGCCTTTCTGTACGGGACAGGGTGTAACTAAGCCATCCTGTGAGCTTGCCGCTGTTCTTGTTGAGCTGGAACTCCATTCCATAGGCCCTTCCATCCCCTTGTACCACTTGGGTCTCAATAGCCTCCTCGAACAGCAGGTCGGCCCCGTCCACAAAATCCGTAATGTCCCTAAAATCCTTATAATAAGCTTCCACGCTAAAATCAAAAGCATTGTCTTTAAGAGTCTTAAAGTAGCCCAACGCATACTGGTCCGAGAACTGTGGTTCCAGAAAGGGGCCACTGGGCGCCCAAATGTCCAAAGGTGTGGCTGAAGCTGAATTGGATATGAGGTGCAAGTACTGGAAATTCCTATTATAGCTCGCCTTTAAGGATGAGGTCTCGATCCAAAGACGCCTGGCCGAAGCCCTTGGTTCTAAATTCGTAAAGGACTCGATTACATCCCCAGAACCAAATGGTGTTTCGCTGAGAACAGCATTTTCCTCAAAAAGGTCCAAGGTCGGATTATAGGTCAAAGGCTCCCCATTTTCGTATACCGGTATCAATTCTTCCCCTATCCTTTGGAAAAAGGAAAGGCGAAGGCCATACTGCAAGCTCAATTTTTCACTGATCTTCTGTTCAAAATCAATGTAGGGGGCGGTCTCCAAGGCAAACTTTTCTTGAAATTCTTGGGGTGTGGTGTTCGAATTGTTCAAAGGCGAGATTTCCCCAGGATTGAACTCGTAATACGTGAAATCAACACCGGTCTTCAAGGTATTGCCGGAACTGATGAACCAGCTTAGACGGGGCTTGAAATTATAGTTTACGATACTCGATTCCCAACGGAACTCCGTCCCGGAGGTGAGCACGTCCACTTCGTAGTTGTAGTCACTGAATATACCCGATGCTTGGAGGAACAACTTATCGCTCAGCACGCTGGTCCATCGCAATGTGGCCGATGAGTTGCCATAGGTATTCCCGAATATGTTCTCCACGGCAAATTTGTCCTGCCCGAAATACCCGGACAGGAAGAGCCTGTTGTTCTCATTCAGGTTGTAATTCACCTTTAAATTAATATCATAAAAATACAGTTGGGTATCCTCCAGGTCTTCCAGCAATGGAGCAAAAAGGTCAATATAGGAACGTCGGCCTGCCAGCAAATAGCTCCCCCTTCCTTCATCTTGATCACCCTTGGCAAGGGGTCCCTCTATGAGAGCCCGGCTTGAAATAAGCCCAATGCCAAGTTCCCCACCGAATTCCTTGAGATTTCCTTCTTTTTGCTTGATATCCAATACTGAGGAAAGCCTTCCTCCGAAAGTGGCGGGAATACCGCCCTTGTACAGTTTGATATCTTTGACCGCATCCGCATTGAACACGGAGAAGAACCCCAAAAGATGAGAAGCGTTGAAAATCGTGGCATCGTCCAGCAATACCAGGTTCTGGTCACTGGACCCACCCCTCACGTTGAATCCCGAAGAACCTTCGCTGACGCTGGATACCCCGGGGAGCAATTGGATGGACTTCAACACGTCCACTTCGCCTATGGCTGGCGGTAGTTTTTTAATGATTCCCGTTTTTAAAGTAGCCACACTCATTTCCACGGACCGTACGTCATTGCCCTTGCTAGAACTCGTCACCACTACTTCGTCCAGGGCATTGGACTCCTCCCTAAGATCAAAATTGACCCGTCTGTCACTGTCGAGTGTTATTTCTTCAGAAATGGTCTGGAAGCCCAAATAGCTCACCACTACCGTATGTGGTCCTCCGGACAAGCTTATCGAATAGAACCCGTATTCATTGGTTGTAGTTCCCAGGGTACCATCTATGAGTACGTTGACGCCGAAAAGAGCCTCCCCTGAGCTGAGTTCCTTCACATAACCGCTGATGGTGTACTCCCTCTGTGCCGAGACCGAATGAATGATGCAAAATAATATGCCGAAGACCGTTCGCATCATTTTTTGATTGTTTAGATGAACTTTAAATGTTTTGGGCAAAACTACTTACGAGGGGATGGGGATGGGAATGAAATACGATGAAGCCTGAAAGTTATGGATGGATTGGGGTTTTTAGCGATAAATCCAAAAACCGACATTTTCAAACTATTTTCTTCAAAATTTGCCCTGCTGGTCCTCTTTTGGATGATGGTCGTTCAGGGATGGGTGACCCCCAGATTAGTACAAATCGTAGCCGCGAGCCTTACGCCGTACAATACCGGTCTAGGCCTTGATACAAATTTTATCAAAGTGAAAATTTTACGGGTTGCCTACATTGGGTCAGTTTACACCGCTATGGATAGACTCGTTACTAAGGAGCCACCTACATTGTTCTACACACTCCGTCAGGGTTCCTGCATTCTTGTTACATCGAAGAGGTTCTCTCAAAATCA